>CAJZGD010000267.1 GCA_915275065.1 uncultured Corynebacterium sp.
GGTCGCATGAGCGACCGCGTCAACCCCCGGGTGCTATCAATGATTGGGTTTGGCGTCATGTTCGCCAGCACCTTAGGATTTGCGCTGGTCATGCGGGAAGGCGTGCCATTATGGTGCATTTTCATCCCAATGGTGCTGTTTGGCATCGGTAATGGGTTTGTGTGGTCCCCAAACTCATCCACCAGCCTGCGGGATGTGCCCCTGCACCACATGGGTGCCGCATCCGGGGTGTATAACGAAACCCGGCAGGTGGGATCGGTGGTGGGTGCCGCCGTGGTGGGGGCGGCCATGCAAATAGGGACAACCTACACGGCGTTTACCACAGCCATGGGAAATTCCCTCATTCCGGTCGCGCTCGTGCTTGTTATTGGCCTGATTTCGGTATCGAAATTCGAGCACAAACCCCATATGCGAGAAAGTTCACACTCCTAAACCACCTATGATTCGGGAAAACCGCAGGTAGAAAGGTTTTGTGGGGTTATGTTTGATCGGGCATTCAGTTCAAATTTACATTAGGATTGATAGCATGCGTATTGCCACACTGACCTCCGGTGGTGACTGCCCCGGCCTGAATGCTGTTATCCGCGGTATTGTTCGTACCGCAACTGAATATGGTTCCACGGTGGTGGGATATGAGGATGGTTGGGTCGGTCTCATGGAAGATCGACGCATACAACTGTATGACGATGAAAACATTGACCGAATCCTTCTCCGCGGCGGCACCATTTTAGGTACTGGTCGACTCCACCCCGATAAATTTAAAAACGGCCTCGATCAGATCAGGGAAAACCTGGAGGAAGCTGGCATTGACGCACTCATCCCCATCGGTGGCGAAGGCACCCTCAAAGGTGCGAAATGGCTCTCCGACAATGGCATTCCCGTCGTGGGTGTGCCCAAAACCATTGATAATGACGTGAACGGTACCGACTACACGTTCGGTTTCGACACCGCAGTGTCCGTCGCCACCGACGCCATCGACCGGCTACACACCACCGCGGAATCCCACAACCGGGTGATGATTGTGGAGGTCATGGGCCGACACGTGGGGTGGATCGCCCTGCACGCCGGCATGGCTGGCGGCGCCCACTACATCGTTATCCCCGAAGCCCCCTTCGATATTGCCGAAATAACCAAGGCAATGGAACGACGCTTCCAGCTGGGCGAAAAATACGGCATTATCGTTGTTGCCGAAGGCGCGCTGCCCAAGCCCGGCACCATGGACTTTGCTGAAGGCGCAGTCGACCAGTTCGGCCACCAAATGTTCAACGGTATTGGCCAGGTCATTGGCGACGAAATTAAGAAACGCCTCGGCCACGACGTGCGTACCACCACATTGGGCCACATTCAGCGTGGTGGTACGCCTACCGCCTTCGACCGGGTGTTGGCAACCCGCTACGGTGTGCACGCCGCCCGCGCCTGCCACGATAAAGACTTCGGTAAATGCGTGGCCCTCCGCGGCGAGCATGTTGAACTGATCGACCTGGAAGATGCCGTCGGGAAGCTCAAGACCGTTCCCGATAGCCGGTACCGCACCGCCCGCGCACTATTCGGTTAACCCCTGCTGGCAGCGTCGAAAAGCGTTCACCTTTAAGCTTTTCGACGCTTTTTCACTCTCATGAATATATAAGGAGAAGACCTCATGATTATCGGCTGCCCCAAAGAAATCAAACCCAGCGAATCCCGCGTCGCCCTCACCCCCGCCGGCGTGCGGGAATTATCCAAACACGGCCACACCATCCTTGTGGAAACCGCCGCTGGCTCCGCCTCCGGGTTCACCGACGCCGACTACGAAACCGCCGGCGCCACCATCATCCCCACCGCCGCCCAGGTGTGGGCCGACGCCGACCTCATCGTCAAGGTGAAAGAACCACAAGCCAGCGAATGGCCACACATGCGCGACGGCCAAGTGCTCTTCACCTACCTGCACCTCGCCGCCGACCCTGACGGTGCCCAAGCACTCATGGATCGCGGCGTGACCGGCATCGCCTACGAAACCGTCACCAGCAACAACGGCCTGCCCCTGCTCGCCCCCATGAGTGAAATCGCCGGCCGGCTCGCCGTCCAGGTGGGCGCCTTCTACCTCATGAAACCCTTCGGTGGTTCCGGCATCCTCCTCGGTGGGGTCCCCGGCACCCCGCCCGCCAACGTGGCCATCATCGGCGCCGGTATCGCCGGGGAAAACGCCGCCCGCATGGCACTCGGTATGGGCGCCAACGTCACCATTGTCGACATCAACATCAACCGGCTGCGCCAATTGGACTCCCAATACGGCCCCCACCTGAAAACCCTCATGTCCAACGAATACAACGTTGCTGACGTGGTAGCCGCCGCGGACCTGGTGGTCGGATCCGTCCTCATCCCCGGCGCCGCCACCCCCAAACTCGTCACCCGGCCCATGATCGCTGCCATGCGTAACGGCTCCGTGCTGGTTGATATTGCCATCGACCAGGGTGGTTGCTTCGAAGGCTCCCACCCCACCACCCACGAAGACCCGGTCTTCGACCAAGACGGCAAACAAATGTACTGCGTGGCCAACATGCCTGGCGCGGTACCCCGCACCTCCACGGTGGCGCTGACCAACGCCACCCTGCCGTATTTGCTGCGGATTGCTGACCTGGGGTGGCAGGAAGCGCTCACCCGCGACCCGCACCTGGCCCGGGGCCTGAACGTTCACGCCGGTTCGCTCACCCACTCCGAGGTCGCCGAAGCCCTGGGCCGGGACTACGTGTCGGTTGGCACGATTCTTGTCGGTTAATCACTCAATACCCCGATAGCGCCGGCAGTATACCATGGTGCGCTTCCACCCTCACCCCACCCAAACAGGTGGGGTGAAATGGTTGAAACCCACATGTAGCCGGCAGGGGTGGGGGAGAAGTTCGGGTTGAGCCCCAGGGATGAAACTACCACGCCCACAGTTTCACACCACAGGGTGACGCTATCACGGCAATAACCAGCAATGATGGAAACCATGCAAGAACATGATTTCCACATCATCCGAACCCACGGGCTCACCAAAACATTCGGCGAGCACCGCGCCGTCAACAACGTTGATCTTCTCGTGCCCCAGGGCACCGTCTATGGGTTCCTCGGCCCCAATGGTTCCGGCAAATCCACCACCATGAAACTCCTCCTGGGGCTCATGAAACCCACCGCCGGTGAGGTATTCATCAACGGCCGGAAACTCACCAAGGCCAGCCGCCCCGAACTGCTG
>CAJZGD010000268.1 GCA_915275065.1 uncultured Corynebacterium sp.
TGGCCGCCGGCCACGGGGGTGTGTCCGGCCGCTACGAAAGCTGGCGGCAAACCGCCTTCGAATACGCCTGGCTCATCAATCAAGCAACCGGAAAGGTCGAATAAATGAGCGACTTCTATGATATTTCCGTCATCCTCGCCGACGGCACCACAACCACCATGGGCAGCTGGGCCGGACATGTGCTGCTGATCGCCAACCCGGCGTCGACAAGCGCCCACGCCGACACCCTCGCCGAACTGTTCACAGACTACGCCCCCCGCGGCTTCTTCGCCCTCGGCGCCCTCGACACTCACGACGCCAACGATGGTGGCGGTGCGGATACCACGTTCCCCCACCTCACCCACGCCGAAGAACTATTCGAATACCTGGGCGAGGGCGACACCTTTGTCGTCGACACCAACGGCAGCGTGATCGGCCGGTTCGATGCCACCGTCGAACCCGACGAGCTGGAGGTCACCGACCTCATTGAAAGCAACTTGCCTATTTAGCGCCAGATCACACCGCACAATTTAGGTCGCACATAGCACATACGGGTAAGCTGTTGGCTTGGATAACCCAACCCACATGTGAGGAGCTTCAAACGTGGCCCGTGTTGTAGTCAATGTGATGCCCAAAGCGGAGATTTTGGATCCCCAAGGGCAAGCCGTGGTTCGAGCCCTGGGACGCATCGGCGTCGAAGGTGTCGCCGATGTTCGCCAGGGGAAACGCTTCGAAATCGAAGTATCCGACGAGGTAACCCGCGAACAAGTCGAAAAAATGGCCGAAGTGCTCCTGGCCAACACCGTCATCGAACACTTCGATGTGATTTTCGAGGCATAGGGGCATAATGAGCGCAAAAATCGGAGTAATCACATTCCCCGGCACGCTTGATGATGTCGACGCCGCCCGCGCCGCCCGTCTCGCCGGAGCCGAAGTCGTAAGCCTGTGGCACGCCGACGCCGACCTGAAAAACGTCGACGCGGTAGTTGTCCCAGGCGGTTTTTCTTATGGTGACTACCTGCGCAGCGGCGCCATTTCCGCCCTCGCACCCGTCATGCAATCCGTCATCGACGCCGCCGGCCGGGGCATGCCTGTTCTCGGCATTTGCAACGGCTTCCAAATCCTCACCGAAGCCCACCTCTTGCCCGGCGCGCTCACCCGCAACCAAGGCCTGCACTTTCACTGCACCGACACCTACCTGACGGTGGAAAACAACACCACCGCCTGGACCAACACTCTGGAGGCGGGCCAGAAAATCCTGATCCCCTCGAAGCACGGTGAGGGCCGATTCCAGGCGGCGCCGGAAACCGTGCGCGAGCTAGAGGCCGAGGGCCGGGTGGTGTTCCGCTACACCGATAACTACAACGGTTCCGTGAATGCGATCGCCGGCATCACCAATGAGACCGGCCGAGTGGTGGGGCTCATGCCGCACCCGGAGCACGCTGTGGAACTGCTCACCGGACCTTCCCTGGATGGCCTGCAACTCTTCCTCTCTGCCGTCGGCAGCATCGCCGCCTAGCCTCGGCCCGACGGCCCGACCCAGCATGCCTGACCCGTTGGCCAAGCCCACCCCGTGGCTGCCCGAGGCTCTATCCGTGAAGCGCCGCCAGCGAGGCTCCACGGGCCCAAGGCTCCACAGGGCCGAGGTTCCGCCGGCCCGGCTCGCTCCAGGTCCTGCTAGTCCGTCCCGGCCCGCGACCTGCTCTTGGCCTGATGGGTCAATAAAAAATTTCAGCCGCATAGATTAGCCGCATGAGAATGCGTGAGAAAGGCATAACCCAAGCAATGACTACCTTCAACGACACTGTGGCAGCGGCCCAGGCCAACCCGGACCTGGAGCAGCCTTACGCTTCCTTAGGGCTCAAGGACGACGAATACGCCCGCATTAAAGAGATCCTTGGTCGTCGTCCCACCGACGCGGAATTGGCCATGTATTCCGTCATGTGGTCCGAGCACTGTTCGTATAAATCTTCGAAAGTACACCTGCGGTATTTCGGGGAAACCATGACCGAGGAAATGAGCGAAAAAATCCTGGCCGGCATTGGGGAGAACGCCGGCGTGGTGGACATTGGTGGGGGCAATGCGGTCACGTTCCGGGTGGAATCCCATAACCATCCCTCCTATGTGGAGCCGCACCAGGGCGCTGCCACTGGGGTGGGCGGTATTGTGCGCGACATCATGGCCATGGGGGCTCGGCCCATTGCGGTGATGGACCAGCTGCGGTTCGGCCCCGCGGACGCGCCGGACACGTCCCGGGTGCTGCCGGGGGTGGTTGATGGTATTTCGCATTACGGTAACTGCCTGGGCCTGCCGAATATTGGTGGCGAAACCGTGTTCGACGAATCCTATGCGGGTAACCCACTGGTGAACGCGCTGTGCGTTGGCACGCTCAAGGTGGAGGATTTGAAGCTGGCGTTCGCCTCTGGCTTGGGCAATAAGGTGATGCTTTTCGGCTCCCGCACCGGGCTTGATGGCATTGGTGGGGTGTCGGTGTTGGCCTCGGACACGTTTGAGGAGGGGGCGGAGCGGAAACTACCGGCGGTGCAGGTGGGGGACCCGTTTGCGGAGAAGGTGCTGATTGAGTGCTGCCTGGATTTGTACCGCGCCGGGGTGGTCGTGGGTATTCAGGATTTGGGGGGCGCCGGGTTGGCGTGTGCCACATCGGAGTTGGCTGCCGCCGGTGATGGGGGCATGGAGATCAATTTGGATGCGGTGCCGTTGCGGGCGGAAAATATGCTGGCTGCGGAAATTTTATCGTCCGAGTCGCAGGAGCGCATGTGTGCGATTGTGCGGCCGGAGGATGTGGCGCGGTTCCGGGAGATTTGTGCGCATTGGGATGTGACGTGCGCGGAGATCGGTGAGGTGACCGATGGTGAGCATTTGCTGATTCGGCATCGGGGCGAGTTGGTGGTGGATGCGCCGGCCCACACGATTGCGCATGAGGGCCCGGTGTATGAGCGGCCGTGGGCGCGCCCAGAGTGGCAGGATGAGGTGCAGCAGTTCCAGGGGGTGGAGAAGCCGACGGATCCCGAGGCCATGAAGGCGGCGTTGTTGGTGATGGTGGGGTCGCCGGCGCTGTGTTCGCGGGCGTTTATTACGGACCAGTATGACCGTTATGTGCGGGGGAATACGGTGCAGGCGCAGAATGCGAATGCTGGGGTGTTGCGTATTGATGAGCAGACGCATCGGGGGGTGGCGGTGTCGGCGGATGCGTCGGGCC
>CAJZGD010000269.1 GCA_915275065.1 uncultured Corynebacterium sp.
CGGCATCCAACCCGGCGACAAAGCCGCCGACGTGACAAAATACCTGGTTAACCTGGTTCATAACCCCAATTTCATCAACGATAATGATGGCGCAGGTCTGGGCTCGCTCGGCAAAGGCGTGGATGTGGTGTTCTCCGGCGCCTGGGATTCCGAAAACGCCAAAAAAGCCCTGGGCGATAATCTTGGGGTGGCCATGGTCCCCATGTTCAACATTGATGGGCAAGACACCCAAATGAAGGCGTTTGCCGGGTCCAAGGCAATTGCCTATAACCCGCACACGAAATATCCCCGAGAAGCCGCCATGTTTGCGGAGTTCCTCGCCTCTGCGGAATCACAAAAGGTGCACTACGAGAAGAACGGGGTGATTCCGGCGGATAAGAACTTGGCCTCAGATGAAACAATCAGCGCAGATCCGGTCGCTATTGCCCTCATCCAAACAGTGACGAATGGATCTATTTTGCAGCCCACGATCAAGAAAATGACCGATTTTTGGGATCCCGCAGAAAACTTTGGTCGAGCCCTGCTCAACCGGGAGGTCACCGAGGAGAACGCTGCAGAAAAGACTGATGCATGGTTCAAGGCTTATAAATAACCGAAAGACGATTTGAGGACTATAGGACTATAAGTCATGCTTTCCACGTTGAAAACCGTTCAAACGAACGGCGATATTTACACCAAACTCTCCCTGTTAGTGTTTGGTCTTGGCAATATGAAACGCGGCCAGATGGCCAAGGGATTAATATTCCTCGCCATCGAAATTGCCGCCCTGATCTGGTTCTTCACCATTGGCCTACAAAAAATCCTGGAATTGCCAGGACTCGGCAGCAATGGTGCGCAAACGAAAGAAAAAATCGACGGATACTGGCATTACGACCAAACCACGCCCTCGGTGGTGGTATTGCTTTATGGCGTGGTGGCCATCTGCTGCCTCGTCGCCCTGATTTGGTTCGCCACCGTCTCCTGCCGCAGCGCCTACAAGGCCCAAGAAGCGCAGATGCGCACCGGCACTGTCCGCAGCTTCCAGGAGGATGTACGGCAACTGACCAACGATGATGCGCACATCACCTTTATGACGCTGCCCACCCTGGGAATTTTGCTGTTCACCATTTTGCCGCTGATCTTCATGATCTCCATGGCATTCACCAGCTACGATTCCCGCCACACCCTGTATTTCGAATGGGTGGGTTTTGAAAACTTCGGCAAGGTGCTTTCCAACAGCGGCGGCATTGTGAACCTCAACCTCTTCATCGGGGTGCTGATTTGGACCCTGGTGTGGGCGTTCTTCGCCACCTTCCTGAACTACTTCCTGGGCATGCTCGTGGCCATGATGATTAACCGCCGCACCACCGTGGGGAAAAACGTGTGGCGCGCAATTTTCTCCTTGTCCGTGGCCGTGCCACAGTTCGCATCCCTGCTGGTTATGCGCTCCATGTTGCAGCCGCAAGGTGCCATTAACCGGTTGCTCATGAGCTCCGGGCTTATCGACGACCCCCTGCCGTTCTTCACCGATACCACCTGGGCTCGGGTGACGGTCATTGTGATTAACCTATGGATCGGTATCCCGTTCACCATCATGCAGATCACCGGCATCCTGCAAAACATCCCGGGTGAACTTTACGAGGCCGCCCGCCTGGATGGGGCATCCTGGTGGCAGACCTACCGGTTTATCACCATGCCCTACCTGCTGTTTGTGACCACCCCGTACCTGATTACGACGTTCACCGCCAACGTCAATAACTTCAATGTGATCTACATGCTCTCTGGCGGTAACCCAACCCCCGTCGGGGCGTCCGCAGGTAAGACCGACCTATTGATTACCTGGCTCTATAAACTCACGGTGGACCGAGGCGACTATAACGTAGGTGCCGTTATCGGTATTTTGACATTCATTGTGCTCAGCGCGGTTGCCCTCATCACCTATCGCCGTTCCGGCTCGTATCGCAATGAGGAGGGATTCCAGTGACCGACAAAACCACGGGTGCCGCCGCTGTCACCGATGCTAATCAACCAAAACTTCACGACCAAGTCGCATCCCGCCGGGTTACCGACATCGCGGTCCACGCGCTGCTCGGGATCCTGGCCATCATCTGGGTCATGCCCATCGTCTGGGTGGTGTTGGAAAGCTTCAACAAGGACACCGCTCCCTACCAGCAGACTTTCTTCCCCACCGAATACACCTTGAATAATTACGTGCAGTTGTTCACGGAAACCGAGGTGCTGAACTTCCCACGCATGTTCATGAACACGTTCATTGTTGCGGTCTTTACCTGCGTGATTTCCGTGAGCTTCGTGCTGCTGGTGTCGTTCTGCCTCTCCCGGCTCCGGTTCCCCTTCCGGCGCATCTACATGAACACGGCCCTGGTGTTGGGCATGTTCCCCGGCATTATGGCCGTGGTCGCCATTTACTTCATCCTCAAGGCCCTGCGGCTCACGGGCGGCAGCACCACCAACATTGCCTTGATCATTGTGTATTCGGCCGGCGCCGGCATGACCTTCTACATGATGAAGGGCTACATGGACACCATCCCGGCCAGCCTGGATGAGGCCGCCTACCTGGATGGTTGCTCCAAGTGGCAGGTGTTCTACCTGGTTATTCTGCCCATCGTCAAGCCCATGATTGTGTACCAGGCAATCACCGGCTTCCTGATTCCGTGGCTGGACTTCGTGTTGGCCCGCGCAATCGCCCGCACGCAGGATAACTACACGGTTTCTCTGGGCCTTTGGCGCATGCTGGAGCGTGAATATATTCAGGACTGGTTCGCCCGGTTCGCGGCCGGCGCCGTCTGCGTGTCGATCCCCATTGTGATCCTGTTCATCCTCATGCAGCGGTTCTACCAGGAGTCCATGGCCGGCTCCGTGAAGGGCTAACATAGAAACGGTCATTCTATCCTGAAATAATGTTTGATTCGGGGGCAATGAATTTTGCCCCCGATAGTGGGCTGTGGAGTCGCTACTTTGGGGGGTGGTGGCGAATGAGAAAGTTGCAGTGTCGTGCAAAAATCTCCGGTAGCCGACGAGCTGCTTATTGGTTCAATAAGCAGCTTTTTTGCTTTACGACGCCCTACCCTTACCCCGGTGACCGGTAGCACCTTTTCTAAGCTGGGAACCTTCCGGGGTGGGGATTTTTTCTTGGGGAAACTCCTGTGACGGACCCGTCGCATGACGGGTCC
>CAJZGD010000270.1 GCA_915275065.1 uncultured Corynebacterium sp.
GAGCGTACCGGTTTTTTACCCTCCGCTCCAACGGCAATAATGTGACTTTACGACGATTACCAGCGGTGGGAAACCATGGCTGGCGCAATGGCATCCTCCGATACGAATCCAATAATGAGCTGAAATTCTACCAATTCCGATCACTCAGCCCCTTCCCAGACGTCATTTTCCACCGATCCCACCTCACCTTAGATGGTCAGCGGGATTACACGGAGGAAGAGGCGTCTTTTCTGTTTGATGGCACGCCCATCGTAAAATTCCAGCATGAGGGCAAGGACTATGAGGCACAAATGTCCAAGCATGCCACCATGGCCTTTGTGTCCTGGATCGAATCCGCCCCCAATACCCGCCTGGATAAGATGAGCCCCAGTGAGGCTCGGCGGCGTATGCGGCACATCTAGATGGCGGAGAGTAATAAAAATTACCATGCGAGCCTTGCCCCCTCCCCTTAAGTTTCGACTAATCTAAGTCATCATGCGCCTAGTTATTGCTCGTTGCTCTGTTGATTATGTCGGTCGCCTGGAAGCACACCTGCCTTCGGCGGACCGACTTTTGTTGGTCAAAGCCGATGGTTCGGTGTCCGTTCACGCAGATGACCGCGCATATAAACCATTGAATTGGATGACCCCACCGTGCACGCTGACGGAAACCATTGATGAGGATTCCGACGATGCCGCCTATTGGGTGGTGGAGAATAAAAAGGGCGAGCAGCTACGGATCACCCTTGAGGTGGTGCACTCTGACCTGTCGTACCGGCTGGGGGACGATCCGGGACTAGTGAAAGACGGTGTGGAGGCCCACCTGCAGGAGCTATTGGCTGAGCATATTGATACCTTGGGGGAGGGCTACACCTTGGTGCGTAGGGAGTATCCCACCGCCATTGGGCCGGTCGATATTTTATGCAAGGACGAGCGTGGCGGCAGCGTGGCGGTAGAGGTGAAACGCCGGGGCGGCATAGACGGGGTGGAGCAGCTCACCCGCTACCTGGAGTTGTTGAATCGGGATTCGGTTCTGGCCCCGGTGGCCGGTATTTTTGCCGCCCAGGAAATCAAACCGCAGGCCCGCACCCTTGCTGAGGACCGGGGTATACGGTGTGTGGTGCTTGACTATGATGCGCTGCGCGGCATCGAATCGGACGAATTGCGGTTGTTTTAAGGCTCATGGGTAGGAAGAATCGGCGGTTCGATAGCGCCCCACGGCAGCTCCCGCCGGACGGATCGGGGCTCATGGGCATGCTTGAGATGGAAGGGCCGGCCTGGACTCGGGGGGAAATTTATTTGGTGCGGACCATGGGGTCCCATGCCGCGGTGAAGACATATGTATGCCCGGGGTGTAATCAGAACATTCCCCCGGGCGTGGCACATATTGTTGCATGGCCTAAGGATGCCGGCCGCGGTGCTGAAGACCGCCGCCACTGGCATAAGGCCTGCTGGGAGCGTCGCTAGGCGTCGTTAAGCGGGCTGGGTCAATTCCAGGAGCACCCCGCCGGCATCCTTCGGGTGCACGAAGTTAATCTTTGCCCCACCGGTGCCCACCTTCGGGGCGGGGTAGAGCAGCCGGACACCCTGCTCGGTCAGGTGCTTGCTGAGCGCCTCAATGTCGGAGGTACGCAGGCACATTTGCTGCAGGCCGGGGCCTTTTTTATCAATGAATTTAGCGATGGTGGAGTTCTCATTGAGTGGGGCCAACAGCTGGATCATGCCGTCGGTTTCCTTCAGGTTCTTCGGGCCGATCATAGCCTCGATCACGCCCTGCTCTTCGTTGGTTTCCTGGTGATGGTTCACCCACCCGAAAGCGCTGCGGTAAAACTCGACTGCGGCATCCAGATCCGGGACTGCGATCCCCACATGGTCCAGGCAAATAACTAGCTCGTGGGGGATGTCAATGGCGGAAATATCATTACTCATATCTATCATCGTAACCTCACTCGGCACCAAATGGGGGCAAATGTGTGAGCTTTTCTGGCGAGGTTAGGATAGGAAACTATGATTGTTGCGTTTTCCGTTGCCCCCACCGAAGTCCCTAACGCCCAGGCCGAAATGAGTGAGGCCGTTGCCGCCGCCATTAAAATTGTGCGGGAATCCGGCCTGCCGAATGAAACCAATGCCATGTTTACCCTCATCGAGGGCGAATGGGATGAGGTGATGTCTGTGGTGAAACGCGCCACCGAGGCGGTGCTTGCCGTGTCACCGCGGGTGGGGTTGGTGCTCAAGGCCGATATTCGTCCCGGGTATACCGGGCAGCTTCGTGCAAAGGTAGAATCTGTGGAGCGACACTTGGCCGAATCTGACAGCTAGCACGCCACCTTGTCGACGCCGAGGCGGTGGGGGTGGCCGAAAATAACCACGCATGCGCCGGGGTTTAGCGGTAAACTGCCCCTTTAGTGTGGTGTGGTGTCCATGATGCGAATTGCAGAAACGAGGTTGACGAAGCATGACTACTCCTAACACCCCCCATAGGTTCATTGCCGGGGCGATCGACCTGGGTGAGGTGAAGGCCAAGGCGGAAGCCCGCGCCCAAGCCGCCCAGGGGGGTGCCGGCAACCCGGGAGGCACCCAAACGGGTGTGGCCGCCGCCCTCACGTTGACCATGGAGAACGTGGAGGATGAGCTGCTGAAGCGTTCCGCCCAGGTGCCGGTCATTGTGCTGATCGGCACTCCCCGCAGCGAGGACTCCAACCGGTTACGCGCCGACTTCACCGACCTGGCCGAGGCCGGTCATTATTCGTTCGTATTCCGGTACGCCGACGCCGACGCCACCCCCGATATTGCCCGCATGTTTGGGGTGCAGGGGCTGCCCACCGTGGTGGCCATTGCCGCCGGCCAGCCCATCGCTAACTTCGCCGGCGGCCAACCGAAAGAAGCCCTCACCCAATGGGTTGCCGCAGTGAAAGACGCCGTGTCCGGGCAGCTCACCGGCATTCCCGCCGAGGAGTTGGCGGGGCCGGCCGACGATGAGGCGGCGGAGCCCGAGGATCCACGGTTCATCCCCGCCGAGAAGGCCATGGCCGAAGGCGACTACGCCACCGCCATTGGCGTGTACGAGGATATCCTGGCTCAGGACCCCAAGAACACTGCTGCCCGGGCCGCCCGCGATAATGCCCGCCTGCTTGGCAGGCTCACCGACGTGGGCGACACCGACCCGATTGCGGAGGCCAACGCCCATCCCAC
>CAJZGD010000271.1 GCA_915275065.1 uncultured Corynebacterium sp.
GCAGGTGGGTGTCGCCTGCCAGACCGGCCGGCAAGGACATGCCGCACAGGCCCGCCAGGTTGAGCGGCAAGGTGCACAGGTCAAAGTTATACATGGCCAGCGGGTCCGATACCTTCTCGCCCAGCTTGAATGCCGTGGTGGGGGTGGTCGGTGACACCAGCACATCGCACTGCTCGTAGGCCTTGCTGAAGTCTTGGGCGATGAGGGTACGCACCCGCTGCGCCTGCACATAGTAGGCGTCATAGTAGCCCACCGAGAGCGCGTAAGTGCCCAGGATAATGCGGCGTTTCACCTCGGGGCCGAAGCCGGCGGCCCGAGTGAGTGCCATGACTTCCGCCGCCGAATGCGTGCCATCATCCCCCACCCGCAGGCCGTAGCGCATGCCGTCGAACCGGGCCAGGTTGGAGGACACTTCGCAGGGAAGAATCAGGTAGTAGGCGGCCAGCGCATCATCGAAGTGCGGGCAGTCCACCTCCACGACGGTGGCCCCCAGGGATTGGAGGTGGTCGACCGCCTTATGGAATTGATCCAGCACCCCACTTTGGTAGCCGTCCCGGTCGAACTGTTTCACCACACCGACGCGCACCCCGCCCAAATCCCCCCGGGCGCCCTCGCGGGCGGCTGCAACGACGGGGGCCACCGGCCGATCCACGCTGGTGGCGTCGTACGGATCGGGGCCGGCGATGACCTCGTGCAATAGTGCGGTGTCGAGCACGGTGCGGGCGGTGGGACCACCCTGGTCCAGGGAGGATGCGCACGCCACCAGGCCATACCGGGATACCGTACCGTAGGTAGGCTTGACCCCCACGGTGCTGGTGAGCGCCGCCGGCTGGCGGATCGATCCGCCGGTGTCGGTACCGATCGCCAGAGGGGCCTCCCCGGATGCTAGGGCCGCGGACGAGCCGCCGCCGGAACCGCCGGCGGTGCGCTCCAGGTCCCAGGGGTTATGGGTTGGTCCGTAGGCGGAGTTTTCGGTGGAGGAACCCATGGCGAATTCGTCGGTGTTGGTTTTGCCCAGAATGGGTATACCGGCCTCCCGGATGCGCTTGGTCACCGTGGCGTCGTAAGGCGACATGTAGCCTTCGAGGATTTTCGACCCGCAGGTGGTGGGCGCATCGATGGTGGTAAACAGGTCTTTCAGCGCCAACGGCACGCCCGCCAGCGGGGATGCCGGTCGAGCGCCCGAATCTAATTGCTCGTCCACCTGCCGGGCGGCGGCCAGGGCTTCGTCGGCACCCACGTGGAGGAAGGCGTGAATGTCACCGTCAATGTCGGCGATGCGATCAAGGTGGGCCTGGGTGACTTCCTCGGAGCTGAGTTCCCGGGCGTGGATTTTTTGGGCAAGGTCGGCGGCGGTCATGCTGGTGAGCTCGGAGGAACCGGCCGCACCCACAAGGTATTTATTAGTCATTATGGTGTTATTCCCCCAAAATTTGCGGAACGACGAAGCGCTGTTCGGCGACTTCCGGTGCCTGGTCGAGTGCTTGTTCGGGCGTGAGGAGGGGTTTGACAACGTCCTCACGCATGGTGGTGTGGATGGAGTGCGGGTGGCTCATGGGTTCGACGCCGGCCGCGGCAACTTGCTGCACTGCGGACACATTGGTCACGATGTCGTCGATTTGTGCGGCAAAGCGATCGAGTTCTTCATCTGTTAATGCCAGGCGGGACAGTTTGGCCAGGTGTGCGACTTGGTCGCGCGAAATCTCAGGCACGTGTCTTTCCTTACAATATGTTTCTATTGGGGGCTAATGTACGGGTTGTGACACCATTGAATAAGGTTCACGCAGTTATCTTACTGCAATGGTGGGCGGTTCAAATTCGTAACCGGATAACTAGCTGATAGGTGACAATTTCATAACTTCCGATCCTCGCCCTCACTATTGGCGAGGGTTTATTCGTAGAATGTTGCGGATAGCAGTTTTCAATAATTTTTCGGATTATCACCATGGTGTTGGTTGCATCTCTAGGACCCCTCAGCTAGGTGCCCCTAGTTTTATGGGCTAGTACTGTGGCTAGGTGGGAAATTATTCCAAATATTATTTGTGTTTTTGTGAGGAAGGTGGGTTGCGCAGGTGTCGTATCTTATTCGGGTGTTGCTCCCTGATGCCCCAGGCAGTTTAGGTAGATTAGCCGAGGCAATTGGCACGGTGGGCGGCAATATTAAAAGCGTCGACGTGGTGGAATCGCTTCCAGACGGCACAGTCATGGATGACATGGTGATTAGCCTGCCCACCAATACCATGGCTGACGTGCTGATTTCTGCCGCCCACATGGTGGAAGGCGTGGTGGTTGATTCCATTCGCCCGTTCTCGGGGACGGTTGACCGGCGAGGCCAGATTAAGATGCTGGTGGATGTGGCGGGCGCCTCATCGAATTCGGATAAGATTGCGCAGCTGATTGATAATATTCCCCAGGTG
This sequence comes from uncultured Corynebacterium sp., assembly GCA_915275065.1. Taxonomy (GTDB): domain Bacteria; phylum Actinomycetota; class Actinomycetes; order Mycobacteriales; family Mycobacteriaceae; genus Corynebacterium. The sequence goes on from CAJZGD010000271.1 coordinate 2,418, forward strand.
TTAACGTCGTCGTGGGCGATTCTTTTGGAGGACGGCAGTCCGGTGCGGCGGATTACCGCCTCCTATGGGGCGCCGGAGGATGATGGGTCGACGCCAAGCCTGATTAATATTACGGCCGCCCAAATTTTGAACCCGGCGGAGGACACGTGGATTCCGGAAAGCTGGGCACTGCTGGATTCCTCGCTAGCCGCGGCCCCATTGGGGAATTCGGGGCTGGTGCTCATCATTGGGCGAGTGGGTGGCCCAGAATATTTGCCCTCTGAGGTGGAACATATTGGATATTTAGGGACGATTCTGTCCCGAATGTTACAGCATTAACGGCTGGGCGCAGGTTGGGGCTTATTCAGTTAGTGGGTGGCGGGAGCATTAATCTACCTGAATAAGCCTTAGATTGCAGATCGCAGAGAAAACCCGGAACCCTTAGCTCATATCTAACACCAGTCCGAGCATGTGCTCATCATCGTATATATGGTTCAATATTGCACACCCGCATTCCTCGTAGCGATTCCAAATCGACTACTGGGTCCATTGCTGCGAATTTGTGGGCGTCTGCATTGGTAAGAATCTCAATGGGGTCATCTACATCAGGATCATCAAAACTCTCCTCATTCACCCACAAAGCCAAAAACGGCCTTTTGAGTTCCAGGTCAAGCCACGCACCAGACTCCACTAGATCATTCAAAAGCACCTCGACAAAATAGTCGGGTGGCCCGCACCCAGGCCGACCCAATATTGCAGGAGG
>CAJZGD010000272.1 GCA_915275065.1 uncultured Corynebacterium sp.
CCCGCCAGTCGGGCAGGGTGGAGTCTTTCGTCACGCCTTGCACGAGGTCAACGACCTGCGGCCCAAAGTCGGCGGCCATCTGGTCGAAGCTGTAGGTGTCGGGACGGTCTTCCATGATGTCGTGCAGCAGGCAGGCGACGAGAATGTCCTCGTCATCGGTGTATTCCGATGCGATGAGCATGACGGAAACCACGTGGGTGACGTAGGGTTTCGTGCTGCCTTTCCGGTAGTGGCCGTCGTGGGATGTGGCGGCCTGCGTGATAGCCTGCTGCAGTCGTGGGGTCAGGGGAATGCTCATGGCCGGTAAGTGTAATAGATTTTTGCGTGTTCCTGAGTTGCCTGTGGCCACATGGATTCGAAGGTTTCTTCGAAGGTTTCCGGGGGGAAGGATGATGGCCGCACAAGGTCCACTTAAAATTAAGCATTTTTCTGAAATAAGTTAGGAAAAAATGAGCATCACCCCCATCTAGGTATGAAAGACCTTAATACATGGAATAATTAACGCATGGAACTCATGAAGCTAACTGACCTAAAATCCATCATAAGTAGCACTTTTGACAAGGCATTAGAGGTTCAATATCCGCTGGCAATCAAGAATGTTGAGCGGCTTCGACGCGTACACCCTAACAAGTCGCCAAAGGAGTTACTGGCTTATCTAGATAAGCATTACTTGAGAGCAGTAGCAATAACAGGATTGGCCACTGGCACAGCAGTAGCGATTCCAAAAGGTGTCGTTGAAAAACCATTAGCGCTAGCAGACCTTCTCAGCTCTTTGGAAGCTTCTGTGTTTTATGCGCTATGCGCTATGGAGATATATGGTGTAAGCATCGAGGACCATGAACGCCGCCGACTAATTGGAACAATCGTGCTCGTTGGTGATAGTGCCGCAACCAAGGCATTCAGATCCCTCAACAAGCGAACTGTTCCTTACTGGAGTAAAAAGTTTATTGATTCTATCCCGATGTCAACTATTAAGAGATTTAATGAAGTGCTTGGCCCACGATTCATAACAAAATATGGAACAAAACAAGGCGTACTTGTTCTCGGTAAACAAGTACCAGTATTCTTGGGCGCCGGTATAAGAGTTATAGGGAATATTTTATTTGGATACTTCACCATAGCATCGGTCAAAAAAGTTTTCGGAGATACTCCTGATACATGGGATGATGATAAATACTTACAACACTAAAACTTATTAATGCACCTAAAATAAACTTCATACTAGTTGTTCCTCCCCCACCCCATAAATCCGCGCCAACAGTGATACTGGTAGCTTCTCCCCTGCTTCCCCGAGGTGGATCATGTGGTGTTGGTCGTCTGGGGAAATGTCGTGCCAGTGTGGTATTCGGATTCGTTTGAGGTTTTGGGCTTGGAATCTTAGGTAGCCGCCACCGATTTTTACCGAATATGCGGCAACGAACAGGTGGGCGATACCGCTGCGGAGTAGTGCCTGGAGTGCGCGTAAATTCCACTGTTGGGAGGTGATGTAATAAAGATTGTGGTGTGGGTAGAAGTTGCCGGCATCGTATGTGATTGCGTCACCGTTGGCTTTAATGTCGGGGATGAGTAGTTTAGGTTCGTGGCGCAGTTCCGGGGTGATGCGGTCAATGGTTTTGTACCATTTTCGCGGGTCCGACCGTGCGGTGTAGCGTCGTGCTAACCGGTCGCGGTGTGGGTGCAGTCGCGCGGCTAGTTTGGGGTAGTCCGCCAGGTCCACAGCCCGCGGTGACAAGTGTGGGAAAGCGGCGCTCTAGCTCGTCGATAAGCTTCACTGGCCCCGAGTCGCCCGTGAGCCACGGCAGCCCGCCGCGCACCAAGCGCCGTTTGCACCACTGCCCGCCCATGCCGGTGGCGATTCGGGTTGTTTCTGCTTTGCGACGCCCACGCTCGATGACCGTGATTGCAGGGTAGGCACCGACAACAGTTTCGAACGCATCCGCCCCACACATGTCAACATAGTCGGACAGGTGAAACTCGTGATCGATCTTTGCCCGGAGCACCTTGCCGTAATCGTTTTTCATCCACGCATTTGGGGTAATGAAACTGAGTTTTCCCGTAGATGACAGCAGGTCAAGTGATTTCTCCATGAAGGGGATGTATAGGTCGGCCCGGCCAACCATGGTGCGGTAACGTGCCCGGTATTTTTTGAGTAGGTCTTTGGGTATCACTTCGTGTCGCACGTAGGGTGGATTGCCCACCACAAAGTCGAATGGGTGATCGAACTTGGTGGTGAGGTAGTCCTCCGACATGAGCCATGCCTCCGCAAGTTTTTGTGCCATGTCAGGCGCAATGCGCTGCGTTACTAGGTAGTCCACCAGCTGTTGGGAGAATTGGGCGACAGACCGCGGGTCGATTTCGACAGCGCGTATCGCATCTATCAGGTCGTGGGGGTCTTGTCCCCCAACTGCCCGCCATGATTGGAACAACCTACCCGCGGCCTGGATGACGAACCTGCCGTCGCCGAAAGATGGTTCCAACAACCGTAGTGTGTGAAGCCGCTCATCGGGATGGTAGCCGACCAGATCAAGCATGAATTCCACCACTGGGACGCGGGTAAATACCACACTATGGTGTTGTGCCATCGTTTTATTATCCATGCTCATTCCCCAATCTCAACCTAGACAATAAAACCTTACTCTTCGGCCCGGACACCACCCGGCGCGCGACAGCGGCATTGCCTTTGCTCTCACCATCGGCGATGAAGCATGGAACAACGCGGTCAATTTCGGCACTGTCTTTCTCAACCTCACCGAGAGCAACCGCGTTGCCATCCCGCTGCTAGCAGAAAACTATCGTACTGATGTGGTGACTGGCTTCAGGTAAAACAGTTCTTGAATACTCTTGTACTCAAGAATCTCTGCGACGATGTGTAGGTTCTGGCCGGTACCGATGCTGTCTGGAATATTGGCGCCGGTGAGATGAAGATCATGGTAGGCGACATCGGAGAACTTGAAGCTCGGTCCATGTGCAGAAGTTGTACTGTAATCTCCAGGGCAGATAAGGAAGTCGAAACGCGTCTTATAGCTTTTGTAGGGAATTACGTCAGCGACGTTCCCGTCAAACTCGATGGTGCGACCCTTGTATTTTGACACGAACTGTTCGATGGTGGCGTTATCGGGTTGTGGACTCTCGATGAG
>CAJZGD010000273.1 GCA_915275065.1 uncultured Corynebacterium sp.
GGGTGGTGCCGTCGAAACTGAAGTAGGGTTTCTCGGCATTCCTGCTGAACCGCTCTTCCGATCTTGGGTCCCACCCGCATCACCAGCTCCCTCGGGATCATCAAGGCCTACACCACCCGGGTGGGGGCCGGCCCATTCCCCACCGAACTCTTCGACAAATGGGGCGAATTCTTGCAGGCCACCGGCGGGGAAATCGGGGTGAACACCGGGCGGAAACGCCGCTGCGGCTGGTACGACTCGGTCATCGCCCGCTACGCCTCCCGGGTCAATGGGTTCACCGACCTCTTTCTCACCAAACTGGACGTGCTCACCGGCATTGGGGAAATCCCCATCTGTGTGGCCTACGACGTGGATGGGGTGCGGTACGACGAGATGCCGCTCACCCAATCGGAATTCCACCACGCCGTGCCCATCTACGAAACCATGCCCGCCTGGGACGAAGACATCACCGGGTGCTGCAGCTTCGCGGACCTGCCACAAAAAGCCCAAGACTATGTGCGGCGCCTCGAAGAACTCTCCGGGTGCCGAATCTCCTACATTGGGGTCGGGCCGGGGCGGGACCAAACAATCGTGCTTCACGACGTCATGGCTTAACCGATTCGCGTGCCGGCCGGGGCAGGGCGTTTTGCCGGGGCTTCTTGCCGGGAACCCAGCCGCACTTATCCTACATTAAGCAGCAATTCTGCTGAATTACCTGGGGTGATTCCGGGGGCGAATGGGGTAATCGCTAGGAAAAACCCACGCGGAAAGCTTAAAATTGCAATCAAATATTCAGCTGACTGTAAGAGTGTGGGATTGTGGTTTTAGAAAAGCTTTCCTTAGACCCGGTCATCGTGGGAACCCTATCGGTGGTGGCCGTCGCCGTGCTATGGCTCATGGGGGTGCGCGGCGCCGACCTTGCCGCCGCCGGCATCCTCATTGTGGGGGTGATGACCCTCTTCGGCGATCGCTATCCCATTATGCGAGTCGCGGTCCTCGTCGGATCCGTCGTCGTATTCATAGCAATCATGACCGGGGTGATTCCCAAGACAGTTCCGCCGCTCATACTGTTATCCGCGGTGCTGCCCTGCGTGGTATTGGTCTACTCGCGGCCATTCTATTCAACCGAAGACACCGAATCGGCCGACGATATGGAGGAGGCAATTTGGTAAGAACCAGGAAAACATCGCCAAGCAAAAGCTAGAATAGCATGTATGTATACTCCGCAAACGATTGGGACACCACTCACCCAGGGAGCCCTGCGCGTCATGCTATTAGGGTCGGGGGAGCTGGGGAAAGAGGTGGCAATAGCCTTTCAACGACTTGGCGTCGAAGTGCATGCAGTCGACCGATACGAAAACGCCCCCGCCCACCAAGTCGCCCACTTCGCCTACAAAGTTGACCTGACCGATGGAAAAGCCGTTGCGGAGCTTGTGGACTATATTGACCCACATTTCATCGTGCCCGAAATCGAAGAAATCGCCACCGCCACCCTGGTGGAACTAGAAGATTCCGGGCGCACCGTCGTCCCCACCGCCCGAGCCACCCGACTCACAATGAATCGCCAACGCATTCGAAAACTAGCGGCCGTGGAACTGGGGCTACCCGTTGCCGCCTACTGGTTTGCCGACGACTTCGACGATTTTCGGGCTGCCATCCGCCATGCGGGTTTCCCCTGCATCGTCAAACCTATCATGAGCACCTCTGGTAGAGGACAAACCGTAGTCCGCAGCGAAGACGATGTGCTACTGGCTTGGGAGACCGCCCAAACCGGGGGCCGACCCGAACGAGTAATCGTCGAACGCTTTATCGACTTCGACTTCGAAATCACCCTCCTGGTGGTGCGCTCTATCGACCCCACCACCGGCGAACTCGCCACCTGGTTCTGCGAACCCATCGGCCACCGCCAAGATGCCAGCGGCTATGTGGAATCCTGGCAGCCCATGCCCCTCTCGCCCGCCGCCCTCGACTCGGCCAGGTCCATCGCCGCCCGCATCACCAACGCCCTCGGCGGTCGCGGCGTATTCGGCGTGGAACTCTTTATCTCCGGGGACGAAGTGTACTTCTCCGAAGTATCCCCCCACCCCCACGACACCGGCATGGTGACCTTAAACACCCAACGAGTCGACGAATTCGCCCTCCACGCTCGGGCAATTCTCGGGCTTCCCATCGACGTGACCTGCATTTCCCCCGGCGCATCCGCAGTCATCCACGGCGGCACCGACGCGACCGGCCCCCATTACAGCGGGTTAGCGTCGGCACTCGCGGTACCGGAAACCGACGTGCGGCTCTTCGGCAAACCAGAATCGTTCGCCATGCGACGCATGGGAGTGGCGATATCGACCGCGGAAGACGTGGTCATCGCCCGGAAACGGGCCGCCGAAGCGGCCAGCTACGTGCAGGTGTCCGGGCGACCCGTGGACCGATCCGTGTCCTCCTAGTCGTGGCTTTGGTGGCGGGCGTGGACCACCATGTCCTCCCACTCCACAATCTTCTTCCGCTCCCGGCCCTCGGGGGCGCCCAGCTCCCGCTCCGCATTATCCAGGCGATGCCACCCCGCCCACGTGGTGTAGTCCACATCGTGGTCGGTGAGGTAGGTGATGATATCCGACGGGTCGGGGTGCAGTGGCTCCGGCAGGTTACCGGCATCATAGTCGGCCAATAGCATTTCGATCGTTTCCTTGGCGTCGGATTTGGTGTTGCCGATGAGTCCGACTGGGCCGCGCTTGATCCACCCGGTGGCATACAGGCCGGGGATGGGGTTGCCGGAGTCGTCGAGAACGTGGCCGCCATCATTGGGTATAACGGCTTTGGCTTGGTCGAATGGGACCTCCGGGACCGGATCCGACTGGTAGCCGACGGCCCGGTATACTGCCTGGACTGGCCATTCGGTGAATTTGCCGGTGCCGGTGACATTGCCGGTGCCGTCTAGTTCCATGCGTTCGGTGCGGAGGCCGACAACGTTGCCGTCCTTGCCGAGGATTTCGACTGGGCTTTCCAGGAAGTGGATGGTGAGTTTGTGGGGTGCGCCTTTGGGGTCGCGCATGGCGTATTGTTCCAGGGTTTGGCACACCAGGTCTTGGGATTTTGAGGCGCGGCGGGCGTTGATGCTGGCTT
>CAJZGD010000274.1 GCA_915275065.1 uncultured Corynebacterium sp.
GCCCGGCGGCCGGCCGCAACCCGGTCACCCAACCCGCATAGGGGCTGAGCGCCACGGCGAGCGGCTCCACCTTCCGCATGCGGCAACAGGCGGTTGGATGAGTCAGATACAGGCTGGGGCCATACACCTTATCCTGCTGGGCGCGGCTGAGCTGGGCTTTCGCCGTAATCAGTCGCTGGTTGGGGTAGCGGCCTGCAACCTGGCGGGCAACATCGAGGGTTTCGGCGAAATGATATTCGGTGTCGAGGAACAGGAAATCCGCCTCGGGCAGATGGTGGGCGGCAAGCTCGGCGAGAACCGTGTTTTCCATGCTGAGGGTGACGACGATTGCGCCGGGGGCGTGGGTGCGGGCCCAGTCGAGAATAGCGTCGGCGGGGGCATCGTACAGGTGTTCGGCGTATTGGTCAACGAGTTGTTGGTTGCGGCGGGCCGTGTCGGGGTCGAGCGGTGTGGTGGTGCGGGGTCCCGCGGGGCTGATGTCGGGGTCTTGGTAGTCGGTATCGCCCGTGGCTGGTTTAGTGAGGTTGATAAAGGTCATGGTTGAGTGAGGCTTTCAGTGCGTCGGCGGTGGAGAGGCTGGCTTTGGGCCGCTGCCCCGGATCGTTTTGGCCGTAGAACATGACGGCAAAAACGCGGAGGCATTCGCGGCAGTTCCAGGCGAATTCGGTCTCAACATCGGGGAATAGGTTTTCGCTGGCACAGTAGGGGCAGTACAGGGGGTGGTTGCGGTTGGGGTTGGGGGCGCGGCGCAGGCTCATGACAGGTCCTCGTCGGTGGCGCGCAGCACCCATTCGCGGAATTGTTCCCCGTCGTGGCGTTGCTGTTTGTACTTTTCGACGACCCGCACAATGTAGTCGCCGAGTTCCGCGGAGGTGACCTTGTGGCCCCGAAGTTTCCGACCCCAGTTCAGCCCGAGGGCGCCGCCGAGATGCACCTGGAAGCCTTCCTCACCCCGGACGATTTGGCCCTTGAGCCCAATGTCGGAGACCTGGGAGCGGGCGCAGGCGTTGGGGCAACCATTGAGGGAGATTTTCAGGGGAACATCCAGGTCATGCAGCCGCTGCTCCAGCTCATCCACCAGTTCGATGGCCCGGGCTTTGGTGGTGACGTGGGCGAGTTTGCAGAATTCCAGGCCGGTGCAGGAAATAATGCCGCGGCGAAATTCGGAGGGGTGGGTATACAACCCGGTTTCGGCCAGGGCATCGGATAGGGGTTGCAGGTCGGCCCGGTCGACGTCGAGGAAGAGAAGTTCCTTGTCCGTGGTGGTACGGATGCGGGTGATGCCAAACCGGTCGGCGACGTCGGCAATGGCAATGAGTTGTTCCCCGCTGGCGTGGCCGACGGTGGGTTTGACTCCCAAATAAAATTTGCCGTCCTTTTGAGGGTGAATCCCAATATGGTCCCGGTAGCCGTCGTGCTGGGGCACTGGGGGGCCGTCGATAAGCGGCGCATCCAGGTATTCCGTTTCTAATATGTGGCGGAATTTTTCCACACCCCAATCGGCGACCAGGAATTTCAGGCGGGCGCGGTTGCGGAGGCGTCGATAGCCGTAGTCGCGGAAGATACGGCCGACGGCGGCCCACACGTCGGCAACCCGGTCGAGGGGAATCCACACACCCAAATCCTGCGACAGCATGGGGTTGGTGGACAGCCCGCCGCCGACATAGCAGGCGAAACCGGCGCCGTGTTCGGGGTGGATGGAGCCGATAAACGCAATGTCTTGGATTTCGTGGGTGACGTCCTGCCGTGCGTTGCCGGAGATGGCGGATTTGTATTTCCGCGGCAGGTTTACGAATTCGCCGCTGAATAGGTGCTTGTCGACGATTTCCTGAATGGCGGGAGTGGCGTCAATGATTTCGTCGGCCGCAATGCCCGCCACCGGGGAGCCGAGAATCACGCGGGGCACATCGCCGCAGCCCATGAGGGTGGACAGGTTGTGCGACTCAAGCTTGTCCCAAATGGTGGGGACGTCTTCGATGCGGATCCAGTGGAGTTGAATGTTCTGCCGGTCGGTGAAGTCGGCGGTGGATCGGGCATAGTCCCGGGAGATTTCACCTACGACGCGCAGCTGGTCGGGGGTGACGCGGCCACCGTCGAACCGAACCCGCATCATAAAATATTCGTCCTGCAATTCGCTGGTGGTGAGCTTGCTGGTGTACTCGCCACCCAGGTCTTGCCGGCGTTGGGAATACAGCCCCAACCATTTGAACCGGGGCGCTAAATCCTCGGCCGGTATGGATGCGAACCCTTGTTTGGAATAGATGTCAATGACCCGCTGCTTGGCGGACAGGCCGTCGGCCTCTTGCTTGATGCGTTCGTCATCATTTAAGGGGTCGTATCCGTCGATTTTCCATTGGCCTTCCGGCTTTTTCTGGCGGGCCGGCCGGGTCTTCGTACTGGTGCTTGGTGTCATGATTGCGCTAATTTTCTTCGGTAACGGTTGTTAGGTAACCACCTAACCGTACCGATTGGTCTATTTCAAGCATACCGAGCGGTAGGCGACAGATTTTGTTTACAAAATCCGCTTTGAGCTAGGGTAATGTCGAACAAAAAAGTGTGAATAAAATTATTGTTGACGTGTAATTGAATTTAATTCTTGCACCTGCCGCGGCAACTGTCTACATTTTATAGACCAAGCAGTCTATCAATTGGTCTATTGTTTTGAAAGGTATTTTATGACCAGCCCTATCGATCTTCGAGTCGCAGTTATCGGCGCCGGACCCGCCGGTATCTACGCCTCTGACCTACTAGCCAAACAAGGCGTCAATATCGACCTATTCGAACAAATGCCCGCACCATTTGGCCTCATCCGCTACGGCGTCGCACCCGACCATCCCCGCATCAAAGGAATCATTGCGTCCCTGCACCGGGTGCTCGACACCCCCACCATTCGCCTGCTGGGAAACATTCACATTGGGGAAGACATCACGATCGCACAACTCCACGAATATTATGACGCCGTGCTGCTCGCCACCGGCGCTGTTGCCGACCGCGACCTCGACATCCCCGGCGAAAACCTCAACGGATCCTACGGCGCCGCAGACTTCGTAGGCTTCTACGACGGCAACCCCCGATTCCACCGCACCTGGAACC
>CAJZGD010000275.1 GCA_915275065.1 uncultured Corynebacterium sp.
TCTCGGCATTCCTGCTGAACCGCTCTTCCGATCTGGAGAGTGCGGCTTCCCGCACGAGTTCGGCGATGCGGGTGTTAGTGTCATCGTCAGTGACGTGGTCGTCGGGGTAGAATTTTGGCCCTTCCGGCAGAAGGGACGTGATGACGTCTAATAATATGTCACGTTGTTCCCCGGTGACTGCGGAGACCGGCACCACTTCGCTGTCTTCCCCAAGGAGCTTGTGGAGGGCCATGAGTTGGAGGGCCACCTGGTCGCGGCTGACTTTGTCGATTTTGGTGACGATTCCCATGAGCGGGGTTTTGGGGGCGACTTTGCGCACGTTGTCGAGGATCCACCGGTCGCCGGGGCCGATTTTTTCGTCCGCGGGGATGGTGATGGCGATGAGATCCATGTCGGCGTAGGTGTCTTTGACTACTTCGTTGAGTCGTTCCCCCAGGAGGGTGCGGGGCCGGTGCAGGCCGGGCGTGTCCACCACGATGATTTGGGCGTTGTCACGGTGGACGATGCCGCGGATGGGGTGCCGGGTGGTTTCCGGTTGGTTGGCGGTGATGGCGATTTTCTGCCCCACCAGGGCGTTTGTCAGTGTTGACTTGCCGGTGTTGGGTCGGCCCACGAAGCACATGAACCCGGAGCGGAAGCCTTCTGGGGTGTTGGTGTAATCCACCTGACTCCTTCTGTTGGTGATGGTTATTGTCGGTAGGTTTCACTGTAGCATTAGGCCTGGATACCGCTGGGGGCGGTTTGGGTGCAGCTTGGGTGGGGTGGTGGTGGGGTGAGTTGTTAGCTTGAGAAGAAGGTTTGTCCTTTCCTGCGGGCCCGCGCGGTTTCAACGGTGTATAGCAGGTAGGCGAGGGCAAGCAGGATAAGGCCGTTGCGGGCTTCGAGGAGGGTTTCGGTGAGTTGAGCATGGGGCATGGAATGCCCGGCAAGGGCGAGCCGGAGGCCCCGGATGGCGTGGGTAAGGGGCAGGAATTCACCGATGGCGTGAAAGACCGGCACGTGGGCGACGGAGATGATCGCCCCGGAGCAGACGGTGAGAATACTAATGGTGGCGTTGTGGACGAGGTTGTGGAGGTCGGTACGGAGCGACGCCACGGAGATGACGAGGCCCAGGGTGAGCCCGGTGGGGATGGCAATGAGGGAGCAAAGCCATGCACCCGTGAGGGTGGCCCAATCGGTGGTGGTCATGGGCCCGAGGATGATGAGGACGATGGCGCTGTCGAGGATGGCGGCGGCGGCAAGCGGGAGGGAGCGGATGAGGTATTGGGTGGCCGGTGAAAGGGTGCCGGTAACATTGCTGCCGAGGGTTTTGTTCCACACGTCGTCGACAGGCAGGCCGCTGGTTTCGCTGATGGTCATGCGGGTGGTAGCGAGCACGATCACCCCGGGGATGGCGTATTGTTGTGCGGCATCGCCGCCGATGACGCGGGCGATGAGCACGTAGGTGATCATGCGGAGGATTTCGGGGATGATGTGGCTGGTGACCAGCATGGTGGGGCTGGTCCCGCGGGTGAAGTTGGCAAATCCTAGGCGGAATGTTGCGGCCACAGCCCGGCATTTTACCGATAGTTTGTTGGATAACGAGTATGTTGGGTTATGTGAATTCAAAGGTACCCCTCACTTTCGCCCGGGTGACCATGTGGCGGATGCAGAGCCAGGCCCCGAGCAGGTAGCAGGTGGAAACGAAACAGCCGATCAAAAGGCTACTCCAGTCTGGGATGGTGGTAAGGGAGGAGAGGAATTGCCTGAGCCAATACAGGTTGATGAGGGCGGATACCCAGGAGACGGCTGGGGGCAGGTAGCTGGGTGGTATGAGGAGGCCACCGAGGAGCAGCATGGGGGTGCCGAAGGCGTTGGTGAGGTGGAAGGGGTTGCGGCTGTTGATGAGCAGCCCGGCGATGAGGATGCTGGAGCACACGCCGAAGACGGCGACGAGGATGATGCCGACCGCCAGCAGGAAAGGGTGTGTGGGGTGGAAGGGGATGCGGAAGATGAGGCAGAACGCGGTGGTGCTTATGGTGATGAGGGTGACGTCGTAGGCGACGGCGCCGAGCATTTTAGCGAGGATGGCAGCCATGGGGTTGAGCAGCCCGGAGAGGGTGTGGCCGAGGGTGCCCATCCATTTTTCGCGGCGGATAATGCCGGCACCGCTCCAGATGGAGGCGGCCCAGAAGGATGCGGTGATGGTGGCGGAGATGGCGTGGGTGATTTGGTCCTGGTTGAGGTTGCCGATTCGGGGGATGAGGAAGAGGGAGAGGAACATCCAGGGAGTAATGATTCCGGTGGCGATGTTCATGGGGCGTTTGGCAACGATAAGGAGTTGTATTTTGGCGGAGGCGATGATGGCCCGGAGCTGCGCGGACAGGTGCGTGGTCATCATGCGGCACCACCATCGTCGTTGTTGTGGACCGCGTTAGTGAAGGCCTCTTCGAGGGATGCGGGGCTGATGGTGAAGTCGACAAGCCCACAGGGTTGGAGTTGTTCGAGGATGCGGGTGATGAGGGTTTGTTCGTCGCTGGTGATGAGCCGGGTGACGCGCACGGTGCCGTCAACATTGGGGTGGTTTTCGAACTCGGATTCGGCGGTTGGGCGTTGGAGGGTGGCGGTGATGCGGTACCGGTAGCCGGCAAGTTCTTTGAAGCGCGCCAGGGGCAGGTCGTATTTGATGTGGCCAGAGTGGATGAGTATGACCCGGTCGGCGAGTTCTTCCACGTCGGTGAGGTTGTGGCTGGTGAGGATGATGGTTTTGCCGCGGTTTTTCAGTTCGGTGAGGGTGCCACGCAGCCGGGCTGCCTCGATGGGGTCGAGTCCGACGGTGGGTTCGTCGAGCAGCAGGATGGGGGCGTTGGCGCTGAGACCCACGGCAATGTGGAGGCGTTGTTTCATGCCTTTGGAGTATTCTTCGACTCGCCGGTGGGCGGCGTCGTCGAGCCCCACGCTGTCGAGGATGCTGGCGAGTTGGAGTTTCGGCAGCGCGGCACCGCGGATGGCTGCGAAGTAGGAGAGGTTTTCCCACGCGGTGAGCATGGGGTAGAGTCCGCGGTCACCGCCGAAGACCGCCACAATGTGTTGCCGGGCGTGGGCGGCCGCCG
>CAJZGD010000276.1 GCA_915275065.1 uncultured Corynebacterium sp.
CCGCTACCGAGGCCCCGGCCGCGGCACCAGCTGCTCCGGCAGCAGCTGCCGGCCCAGCACCGGAACTTGCCTTCACCGCCGCCGATGCCATCGACGTGCTGTTCGCCTTCCAAAACAAGATCCGCGTCGACCAAATCGCCGGCAGCGACACCACCGAAATCCTCACCGGTGGCGTCTCCTCCCGCCGCAACCAGCTGCTCATGGACCTGTCCGCCGAGCTGGGGGTGGCTGCCATCGACGGTGCTGCGGATGCCGAAATCACCGTGCTGCACCAGCGCGTCAACATCGCAGCCCCCACCTACAAGCCCTATGGTCCGGTACTCACCGATGCCCTCACCGCTACCCTGCGGCAACTCTTTGGCTCTGCCGGTGTCAAACCAGCCTACGTCGGTGAACGCGTGACCGGTCCCTGGGCCCTGCCTCAAAGCTGGGTCCCCTGGGTTGAAGCAGAAGTGCTCTTGGGTACCCGCGAAGGCGAATCTGTCCGCGGCGGCAACCTTGGGGAACTGCCGAACAAAGTTGCGAATAAGTCCGAGGCTGATGCCCTCATCGACGAAGCCATTCAGGCGGTCGCACGTCGGGAAGGCGTGAGCGTGTCCCTCGGTTCTGCCGGCGGTAGCGCCGGAGTGGCGGTGGACTCCGCAGCCTTGGATGAATTCGCCGAAAAGATCATTGGCTACCACGGAATCCTGGCAGAGAACGCCCGCACTATTCTGGCGGAGTTGGGTCACCTCCCCGATCCCGAGGTGCAGAACCTCGATGATGATGACGTGTTCGTTGCCCTGGATGCTGAACTGGGTACCGGCTGGTTGCAGGATGTACAGCCTGTCTTTGATGAGCGTCGGGCCGTCCTGTTTAACGACCGGTGGGCTATCGCTCGTGAAGAGCTCGCCCGGGTAGCCTTGGGTGAGGTCACCGCCGAGCCAGGCCGCTTCGCTGGCTTGGGTGACGTGATTGCCGGCCAGGCCCAGTGGTGGGCCGAGCGGCAGCCGGAGCAGGCCGAGGTGTTGGAGCGGATCGCCGCCGAGGCCGCGGGTGAGGCCGAAGAACCGTATCGGGATGATGTGGCCATTGTGACCGGCGCATCCCCGGATTCGATCGCCAGTTCGATCGTCGAAAAGCTGCTGGCGGGCGGGGCAACCGTGATCATGACCGCTTCGCGGGTTGATCAGGCGCGGAAAGAATTCGCCCGCATCATGTTTGCCAAACACGCATCGGTGAGCGCCAGCCTGTGGTTAGTGCCCGCCAACCTGTCGAGCTTCCGGGACACGGATGCTCTGGTTGCATGGGCCGGAGCCGAACAAAAAGCCTCGGTGGGCGGCACCACCCAGGTGACTAAGCCGGCATTGATCCCCACGCTGCTTTTCCCGTTCGCTGCCCCCAAGGTGCATGGTTTGCTGACCGATGCCGGTCCCGCGCAGGAAAACCAAACCCGGCTTTTGCTCTGGAGCCTGCAACGTCTCATCGCCGGTGCCGCTGAGCTGCAAGAAGACAGCACTGTGCATGTGGTGCTGCCCGGCTCGCCCAACCGCGGTACCTTCGGTGGCGATGGTGCGTACGGTGAAGTGAAGGCCGCGCTCGACGCCATGGTTAACAAGTGGAAGGTCGAGAAGGGTTGGCCGGAAAAGGTCACCCTGGCACACGCCCACATTGGGTGGGTCGCCGGCACCAATCTCATGGGTGGCAATGACGCCCTGGTGCCCATCGCCGAAGCCGAGGGCATCCACGTCTACCATCCGAACGAGATTGCGGATGAATTGCTGACCCTGGTTACCCGCCAATCGCGGATCCACGCTAAGGTTGCGCCGCTGGATGCGGACTTTACCGGTGGGCTTGCCGACGCCAAGATCTCGCTGCCGGAGCTGGCCGCTCGTCTCGAACGTGCCAGCGAATCAACGGATGAGGAAGACAAGCCGGCAACCATCAAGGCCCTGCCCACCCCCGTCTGGCACGAGCAGCCGGCCGCCATCGACACCAATGACATCACCCAAGACCTGGACGACATGGTGGTCATCGTTGGTGTGGGCGAAGTCAGCTCCTGGGGCTCCGGGCGCACTCGCTACGAAGCCGAATTCGGCATCAACCGTGATGGCTCCGTCGATTTGACCGCCGCAGGTGTGCTCGAACTTGCCTGGATGATGGGCCTGCTCACCTGGAAAGAAGACCCAGCCCCCGCCTGGTATGATGCCGACAACCAGGCTGTTGCCGAGGAAGACATTTACGATCGCTTCCGTGACGAAGTGGTTGCCCGCGCCGGTATTCGGGAACTCACCGATAAGTACTTCCTTACCGGTCAGGGCTCTATCGACGTTGCTACGGTCTTCCTGGATCGGGAAATCGAATTCGTGGTGGACACCGAAGCAGAGGCCCGCAACTATGTGGCCGCCGATGAAGAAGGCACCCGCATTTACCGCAACGAAGACGGTGAATGGGTGGTCCGCAAGCTGAAGGGCGCCATTGCCCGGGTGCCGCGCAAGGCCACCTTGACCCGTACGGTTGCTGGCCAGATGCCGGATGGTTTCGACCCTGCTCGGTGGGGGATTCCGCCGGCAATGCTTGATGGTCTTGACCGCATTGCTGTGTGGAACCTGGTGACCGCCGTTGACGCCTTCCTGACCGCGGGATTCAGCCCTGCCGAATTGCTGCAGGCTGTGCATCCGGGTGATGTGTCCTCCACCCAAGGCACCGGTATCGGCGGCATGGAAAGCCTGCACAAGGTGTTTGTTACCCGCTTCCTGGGTGAGGCACGTCCCAGCGATATTCTGCAAGAAGCCCTGCCCAACGTGGTTGCGGCCCATGTGATGCAATCTTATGTGGGCGGCTATGGTCAGATGATCCACCCGGTTGCCGCTTGTGCTACCGCAGCGGTTTCCGTGGAAGAGGGCGTGGACAAGATTCGCCTGGGCAAGTCCGATGTCGTGATTGCTGGTGGCATCGACGACGTGCAGGTTGAATCTCTGACCGGCTTCGGTGACATGAACGCCACCGCAGAGACCGCGGCCATGCATGCTAAGGGTATCGACTCCCGGTTCATCTCCCGGGCCAATGATCAGCGACGTGGCGGGTTCCTGGAGGCCGAAGGCGGCGGC
>CAJZGD010000277.1 GCA_915275065.1 uncultured Corynebacterium sp.
AACCGCCAGGTCCGCCACCGGTCGGTCCGCTGCTCTTCTGCTGTGTCACGCTGCCTGCGTAATCATTGGTGGGATCCCGGTAGATCGTGTGGATGTGGCCCCACCCGGAGGTCTGCACCCCGGACACGGTGGCCCCGGCGTCGTTATCCTGGCTGGCCAGCTCGATATACACCTTGGGCCCGGAAATCTGGAAGTAAATCCCCTTCCCCTGAGACGTGTCATACACGGTTGCGCCCGACCAATTCACATAGGTATCATCCAGGGTTGCCGAGATCTGATCCATGGTTGCCTGCGTTGTTTCCGAGTCCGCCAGGTTTGTCCAGTTCGCAATCACCTTGAGCAGCAATTGTTTTTGCTCGTCGGTCAGTTCGGAGCCCTTGATCCCGGTGCCGGTGGGATAGTCGCAGGTGTCGCCGGGCGCGCAGATGAGGTTTTTCACCTCTTCACCCTGGTAGAGCTTTTGTTTTTGCTCGTCAGTGAGGGAGTTATAGAAGTCGAAGGCGGTTTGGTACATGTCGCCGAGGGCGGATTGGGTTTGCCCATTGCTGTCGGTGTAGGTGGTGGGCTGGGTGCCAAAGTGCGTGGGTGCGAATGTGATGGTGCCATTGCTGAATGTGGCATTGATGCCCACGTGGTGGCCGCCGAATTGGATGGACCAGTCGTTGGTGGTGCTGGGGTTGCCGAAGAATGCAATGTTGTATTGGGTGTCGCCCAAATCGCTGGCGTTAGCGTTGTCCTTCAGGTACTGGTCGCCGGCCATGATGCCGGTGACCTTGGCGTATGCCTCATCGTTCAGCAGCGCCTTGAGCACTTTCAGCGCCGCCGCTCGTTGGGTTTCGGTGAGGTCGCCAAGTTTTATCCCGGAGCGTTCGACGAAGGTGACGGGAAAATTAGACCAGGAGGTGGATTTGGTTTCGTCGTTGTAGTCGTAAAGAACTTGTTCTTTCTGCTCGTCGCTGAGGGTGCTCAGGAATTCCTCGGCCGCCTTGGCGGTATCAGAAATGGTTTGGCTCGTGGCGCCATTGCTTGTCGACGTGGTGTCGGCCACCTGCCGGACGATAGAGGTCCCGCCCTGCGCGGTCGCGGTGTCGGTGGTGCCTGTGGTGCAGCTGGCGATGGTGAGCCCACCGGCCAAGATGAGGGAGGCGAGCGGGAGGGACGTTTTCCAGAATTTGTTACTCATGGGGATAACTATGCATCACCATCCTGTAGGTATCCCCTATGAATCACTGGAAGGATTATGCGAGTCTGCTTTAAACGCAGACCGGTACGCCCCGGGCAATTTTCAGGATGTGCCGCCAGTCTGCCAGGCTACGTCCAGTTGGCAGGTCGAGGGCTTCGAGCCATTCGGTGTAGGGGACGCCCTGTTCGTCGAGGTAGTCGGTCACATCGCGGTAGTCGGTGCGGTGCGACGGACCGAAGACCGCGGTGGATACGGCGAATTGCGCGGCGAAGTCGTGGGTGAAATCGGCCACGATAACGGCGTCGTAAAGCGGCCGAAGCTTGTCGACGCTTACCGCAACGTTGCCGAGTACTCGCACCGTTGACTTGGTGCGGCGGGGGCTGCGGTAGTGGAGGTCCAGGCCCAGGGGCGTGGGTGCGGCGTCGATCAGGTCGACGTGCAGGGGGACGGAACAACGCATGAGCAAATCAGAGGTGTAGAGACCGGCAGCGCCGGCGCCGATGACTGCGATACGTAGGTGAGGCATCAGAACCCCTTTCAAAGCTCTAGACTGATTTGTCTAGAATTTAGCACGAATCGGTCTATTTCTCGTCTGTATGGCCTAAAATGCCAGCTCATTACGTGAATAAAATTATAGACACCTTGGTCTACAATGAAACGATGATCCTTTACGTATCCGCCACCCAGGGTGAGGCTGCCCAGGTTCCCAGCGACTACCCACTCATTGTCACCGGCATTGGTATCATTCGCGCCACCTTGACGCTCACGGAGTACCTGGCCCGCGCCGACGAGCTGCCCGAGCGCATTATTAACTTCGGCACCGCCGGTTCCCTGAATGGTAATACCGGGATTTTCGAGATCGACCACGTGTTTCAACACGATTTTGACCACAAAGTGATCGAACAAATAATCGGAAAGCCCTTCCCCAACGGCATTGATCTGCCCACCGTGAGTACGCTTCCGGCCGCCCGTCTTGCCACCGGCGATAGCTTTGTCAACGACCCCGACACCCGCGCCCAGCTGGCGCAACAAGCCCAGCTATGCGACATGGAAGGCTACGCCATTGCGTTCGTTGCCCAGCATTTCGGGATTCCCTGCACCCTCATCAAGCAGGTGAGCGACAACGCCGATGATGCTGCCGCCGATACCTGGGTGGATGCGGTCGATCGCGGCGCCCAGGATCTTGCAGGCGCGATCCGAACGCTCAATCAAACACTCAACCGCCTATGACCGTGAGTGAGCGACCATTTCGTCCCACTCCACCACCTTTTTCCGCTCCCGACCCTCGGCCGACCCGAGGCTGCGTTCGTGGGCATCGAGTTTATGCCACCCATCCCAAGTGGTGTAGGGGATTCCCTGGGCCTCTAGGTATTCCGTGATGTCCCCGGTTGCGGTGCGTGGGGTCAACCGGCCGGCCAGGGCGTCCGCTATCAGCATGTCCGTGGTTTCCTTGGCGTCGGATTTGGTGTTGCCGATGAGTCCCACCGGGCCACGCTTGATCCACCCGGTCACATACACGCCGGGCACTATCTCCCCGGCCGGGTCCACAACATGCCCGCCATCGTTGGGGATGACCGCCGTGCCATGGTCGAAGGGGACGGCGGTGATTGCTTCGGACCGGTAGCCCACGGCCCGGTACACTGCCTGGACCGGCCATTCGGTGAACTTGCCGGTTCCCTGCACATGCCCGGTGCCATCTAATTCCATGCGTTCGGTGCGGAGCCCAACAACGTTGCCATCTTCACCGAGGATTTCGACCGGATTTTCGAAGAGGTGAATATGAAGGGTGTGCGGGGCATCCTTGGGCTCCCGCATGGCGTATTGCTCCAACGTTTGGCACACCAGGTCTTGGGATTTTGAGGCGCGGCGGGCGTTGATGCTGGCTT
>CAJZGD010000278.1 GCA_915275065.1 uncultured Corynebacterium sp.
CCGCGGCCGAGGGTGCGGCGGCGGTGGCCCTGCACGCCCGCACCGCCGCCCAACGGTACTCCGGCACCGCCGACTGGTCCCAGATCGCGGCGCTGAAGGAACACCTGGCGGACACCGGCATCCCGGTGCTGGGAAACGGGGACATTTTCCAAGCAACCGACGCCCAAAAAATGATGACTGAAACCGGCTGCGACGGGGTGGTCGTGGGGCGCGGCTGCCTGGGCCGGCCATGGCTGTTCGCCGAATTATCCGCCGCATTACGAGGAGTCGACATTCCCCCGGAACCCACCCTCGGCGAGGTCACCGGGATCATTCTCCGCCACGCGGAACTGCTCACCCACTACGACGGGGAGGAGAAAGCCTGCCGGGACCTGCGCAAACACATGGGTTGGTATCTGCGTGGCTTCCCGGTGGGCGGATCCCTTCGGGCACAATTGTCCGCAATTAAAACCCTAGCGGATCTGCAGGCAGCACTGGAACCCTGGCGGGAATCCCCGGCGCTGGCAACCGACGCGGACGGGGTTCGGGGCCGGCAGGGTTCCCCCGCAAAGGTCATCCTGCCGGAAGGCTGGCTTGACGACCCCGAAGACGAAACCGTTCCCGAAGGCGCGGACATCATGCACTCCGGCGGCTAGCCAAGCGGCACACCACAGTGGGCTACAAATCCATTTTGGTCCACGGGTGTGAAGAAAACTCCTCGGACTTGGCCAACCACTGGTCAAACATGCGCACCACATCCGCCATGGTAGCCGCGGGCGCCCCATAGTGATGGTCGCCGTCGCCTTCCCGGTATTCCACCCACCACTGCGCCGTCGACGCGAATTCCGGCACCTCATAGGGCAAATCGGCCATCATCATCGTCTGAATATAATACTCATCACGACTATCATCGAAAAGAATATAGAATCGGCACCCAGTACCATCGTCGCGCAGATACTCCAGGCTGGGCAGCAAGCTGGCGCGGGAAAACGCGACATTCTCCCACCGATTGGCCCGAACCGCATAGGCGGGATCCTCATCCCCATAGCAGACAACAAACACGCTACTCATATCCGCCAGTCCCAAATGGTGACGGACCGCCAATCGCTCCAGCCGCTGCCATGCCTCCGTCGCCCACTGATGCGCGACCGGAACCCACAGGCACCGATCCCCCTCGATAACCACGTCAAGATATTCGAACGTGAGCGCATCATCGGAACAAAGCTCCGCCTGGGCCGCCTTGAGGTGAGGAGAGGAAATCGTCTCGTTACTACTCCAACGATCGGCCAGGAAATCATGGTCGGCAAAGAACCGCGGTGGAGCGACCACGCCACCATCGGGGGTTCGCTCCGGCTCATATAATAAGAAATCATAAGACATAGCCGCAGTCTATCAATATGTCCGGACACAAAACTCCCCACGGGCGGATCACGGCGCTTGCGGCGTCGACAAGCGTCGACAAGCACGGAAAACTATTGCACTAAATTAAATCTACGGAGCTTAATACGCATGGGCCGGCCACTATCCGGGTGGGTTTGGATAATGCCATGCAGGTTCACAATGCCCTCGATTTCCACGGAAAACGTGGGAAACGCATAGGGGTCATAGTCGATTTCGACGACATCCCGATTGGCAAGCTCCAAGCCCACGGCCATCACGTGGTCACGGCCAAGATAGGAATACAACTCCCCCTGCAGCGACCCAATGGTGTTCGTGACCAGGGTAGCCCGCGCCCGATCCACGCAGTCACAATAATGCTGGTCGAGCGGCTGCGCCGGGTAGAGCGTGGTATTGAACTGGATGTGCGTGTCCGGGCCACCGAAAAGCGCGACCATACGCAGTAGATCCAATTGTTCCAGGCTGAAATCTGCTGGCAGCCGCGCGGTTCGCCGCACATAATCAATGTTAGTGCTGATAATGTCGATAATCGCCACGGGCAGATGCATAGTGGCAACCAGCCCACCGCCGAAACTGGGGCGAATATTAATGCAATTGGATGAATCAAGATAGGTAAGCACCAGCATGGAGAGCACATGGCGCAGCTCCTCGCTGTCAATGATGTGGTCGCCGGAATCAACCTCTATAAACGCCAACCCATATCGAGGACTATCCATTAGTATGCCTCCCATTATCGCATATCAAAGACGGTTTTTCTTTTAGCGTACCGCGGTTTTCGCTTGTCGACGCCACAGATGCGCGATCCACCTACCACGCACATTGATGGCACACAATTTTTATCGAAGATTGCTTGCACGACTGACAATAATGGGGGATCAGCGGGATTATTATTTTAGCAGTTCACAATGGTTATTATTTTTCATTATAGGGGTCTATTCATGATGTTATAACAACATGTGGGTACCGTTTTATCATGACCGATAATATTAGTTCCATCATTCACAAACCCACCAAAGATACCTCGGAGGAAACCTTCCTCAAGGGGTTCTTCCTCGTCACCTATGTGTTACTTATTCCCCTGCACCTGGCCGCTATTTTTCATCCCAATATTCGGATGATCCTCTATGTGGTACTTGCCATTGATGGGGTAGCAGCATACCGACTGGTGCTCATTACCGCCGCAAAACAGGTATGGGAGGCAAAGGTGCACGCCATTGTTGTCGTGGGTGCCGGCTTCCTGGGGCTGAATATTCTTGTGACCATCACCGGTTTCATCCTGAAACTTTTCGGGTTTACCGGCGACTCCTCCCAGGACGAAACCACTATCACGGAGCTGCTGCAGAGCAATGCGGCGCCGTCCCTCCTGATTTTGGGGCTTGGTGTGGCAGGTCCCATTGTGGAAGAACTCGTATTCCGGCAGTTCCTCATTGGGTTCCTGGAACGCTACATCCCCATGTGGGCGGCGATCGCTATCTCTAGCATCTTATTCGGCCTCCTCCACGTGCACGGGTTTACCGACTCCGAATGGTTTCACTTGTGGTATTACTCGGCCATGGGGTTGGCCTTCAGCCTCATCTATGCGCTCGACCGGAATGTGTACATGCCCATCGCGGTCCATGTGTGGCTGAATTTGCCCCTGGCCTTAGCGACGGTTCCCTGATTCGTCGCTGGCCCGCC
>CAJZGD010000279.1 GCA_915275065.1 uncultured Corynebacterium sp.
GCCAGCCGATGGTGGCCAGCTGGCGAAGCATCGCCTCCCGGTCGGCTAGCAGCTGGCTGCGGCGTTCCGGCAGGGTGGTTACGCCGTGGGTGAAGACGGCCTCAGCGGCGGCGATTTGCAGGGTGCCGATCGGCCAGTGGGGGCGCCAGCGACGGAGGGGCCCGAGCACGATGTCGGGGTCGGCCACCATATAGCCCACCCGCAGCCCGGCGATCGCCCACGTTTTCGTGAGGCTGCGGAGCACGATCAGGCGCGGGTGGGTCGGCACCCGGGGGATGACGGAATACTCCTCCCCCACCACGTCGATAAAGGCCTCATCGACCACGACGAACCGCCGCCCGTCGTCAAGGCCCAGCAGATCCTCTGCCCCCCACAGCACGCCGGTGGGGTTGGTGGGGTTGCCGATGACCACGAGGTCCGCATCGTCGCTTATCGACGGGAGCACGTTGAAGGGTTCGGGCAGGATCACCCGGTCCACGGGCCGGCCGGTGTCGGTGAAAATAATGTCGGGTTCGGAGAACCCTGGATGGATAATAGTTGGCTGGGTGATGGGCAGGTGGGGCAATAAAACGAAGCCTTCGGCCGCTCCTGCAAGCAACATCACATAGTCCGGGGGTACTCCGTGATATTCCGCAATGAGCTCTTCCGCTTTTGCAAGGCGAGCGGCATCGGGATAAGCCGCAAGATTTGCAATTTCGCTGGTCAAAGCGTCGATAAGCCAGCTAGGCGTACTAGTAGCAACATTGACGGAGAAGTCTATGCGGGCGCCGCGGGCGGCAATATCGCCGTGAATGCGGGACGGCGGGCAAGCTGGCACATTCATGTTGTAACACTTTACTACCGAAACTTTTAGGGGAAAGGTGACAGAATGCGTGAATCAATGCCAGACTTGAGCACATGACCACATTACTTCTCGACGTAGACGGCACACTCATTGACTCCTACCCCGGGATCCGCGCATCCTTTACCGCAACCCTGCGGGATCTGGGTACCCCCATCCCAGACGAGGCTTGGCTGCGGACCATCCCTGGCCCCCCGATCGAGCACACGTTTACTCGGCTCGGCTTAACCCCCGCCGAAGCCCGCGTAGCCAAGGGCATGTATCGGGAGCACTACGAGCTTAGCGGTTGGTTGGATTCCAGCCTCTATCCCGAATGGCCGGAAACCCTGGCGGAATGGAAGGCCGATGGGCACACCCTCTGCGTCGCAACCAGCAAAAATGAAATGAGCGCTAAGACCATGCTGCGGAACTTCGGAATAGAACAATATTTCGATTTCATTGCGGGTGCGCAGGAATATGGTCCGCGAGCAACCAAAGCCGACGTCATCCAATATGTGATTGATTCAATGAATCTCCCCACTGATGGTTCGGATATGCTTATGATTGGAGATCGAACGCATGACATCGAAGGGGCAACACCGTTTGGAATACCAACCGTGTTGGTTTCTTGGGGTTACGGCAGTCCAGATGAATGGCAGGCGGCATGTCGCACGGCTCGCACCATGACGGAATTGAAAGGAATTGTTCATGACTTCAACCAGTCCCCCCACAGTTTCCAGCCGCGACCACTCACAACCGAATCCGACGACGAGCCCGGGGAAGCTCCCGGAAACCAAGGCTGGGGGTACAACACCGAGCAGTCCTAAACTCCACATCACGGTCATTTGCACCGGCAATATCTGCCGCTCCCCCATGGGGGATGTCATCCTCAACCAGGCGGTGACGGCGGCAGGGTTGGCCGACAGTGTCACCGTCGATTCCTGCGGGACCGGGGGCTGGCATGTGGGCCAGGGGGCCGACCGGCGGGCGGTTACCGAACTAGCGAAGGCCGGCTACGATGGGAGCACCCACCGGGCCGCCCAGTTCGACGATTCGCACGCGGCCGCCGACCTGATTATTGCCATGGATAACCGCCATGTGCAGTGGCTGACCACCGTGGGGGTAGACCCGGGACGGATTAGATTGTTGCGCAGTTTCGACCCGGCATCCGTGGCCGCAGGCGACCTGAACGTGGAGGATCCTTATTATGGTTACGCCTCGGATTTCGAGCTGGCCCGCACCCAAATCGAGGCGGCCATTCCCGGTATTCTCGACTGGATCAGGCACGAGCTGGAATAACCCCGGATAGCGTAGAACAGTTCAGCGAATTTTCATTCTCGGATTTTTACTCTCAGGTCAACACTCATGGCACGCATTTCTCGCACCACCCGAACCGCACAAACCGGGTGGCGTGTCTTTATCACCCCCGGCTGGGTCATTACCTTCCTGCTGGTCATCAGTTTCTCCTATGCGGCTTTCACTATTTTGTCGCCCTGGCAATTAGGCAAGGACGCGCAGATCGTGAACCGCAATAATCACATCGAGGACGCATTCAACGTGGATCCGAAACCCTATTCGGATATTTTCACCAGCGACGGTGTGATTAAGGACGATCAGGAGTGGATGCGGGTCACCCTCACCGGCCGGTATCTCACCGACAAGGAAGTGATTCTGCGGCTGCGGCCGGTGGAATCCACCCCGGCGTTGCAGGCACTCACCCCGTTCCAATTGGATTCCGGGGAGATCATCCTGGTCAACCGGGGGTTTGAGCCCACCACCGCGGACAAGGAAACCACGATCCCCCCAGCACCAACCGGTGAGGTGACGATCCTGGCGCACGCCCGGGTCAACGAGCAGCAGCCCCAAACCGCGCCCCGCACCGATGTGGACCCGAAGCAGGTGTATGGCATCAACACGGAGCAGATCGGCCAGATCGAGGGGTTGACGCTGGCCAAGGACTATGTGCAGCTTTCCGACGACCAGCCGGGGTTGCTGCATTTTATTCCCATCCCCAAACTGGATCGGGGTAATCATCTGTCCTACGGTTTCCAATGGATTGCCTTCGGCATCATGGCCCCGCTGGGGTTCGGGTATTTCCTCTGGTCGGAGGCCCGGGAGCGGCGGAAGTTGCGGGAGGAAGAGGCCGAGATGGCGGCGCAGGCCGCGGCCACCCCGGAACGTGAGCCGGACCCGGAACCGCAGCCTGACTCGGCGGCCCC
>CAJZGD010000280.1 GCA_915275065.1 uncultured Corynebacterium sp.
GGAAGAGGCGGCACGACGCCGAGAACAGTCGCAGGCTAATAAGAGCAAACCAGCGGTTATGACCCCAATGCCCAACGGGATGGTAGAGGTGGTGTTGCGGCTACAACCGGAGCCGGCGA
Source organism: uncultured Corynebacterium sp. (assembly GCA_915275065.1). Classification (GTDB taxonomy): domain Bacteria; phylum Actinomycetota; class Actinomycetes; order Mycobacteriales; family Mycobacteriaceae; genus Corynebacterium. The sequence goes on from CAJZGD010000280.1 coordinate 120, forward strand.
AAGTGTTTCACCGACAGCTCACGCTCACGGCGCAGAAAGCCCATGTTTCGGCGGAAGAATATCTTTGCGCTCATGTGGCGGATTTGTGTGCAACGTTGGTGTCTGGCGGAATAATATCCCAAGGCCAGGAGCCTGAGGCATCTGGGATAGCCAATGCTGGTGATGCTGTGCGCGTCACGAAAGGTGACGGGATACCAGCGGTGGACTCATCTACCGCCGGACCCCCTGATACTGCGGTGGCATAAGTATCTGTCGTCTGGCTAGTATCTGGAGGTCGACGATCGAGGTGATTATGGTTACCACTCAATGCCGGCTTGGCCCTTACGGCCAGCATCCATGGGGTGTTTGACCTTAGTCATTTCGGTCACAAGGTCGGCTATTTCAATGAGTTTCGGGTCTGCATTACGACCGGTCATGATGACGTGTTGGGTTCCTGGGCGGTTTTGCAGAGTCTCAACAACATCATCAATGTCGATCCATCCCCATGTGATGGGGTAGGTGAATTCATCGAGGATGTACATGTCATGCGTTTCGGCTTGCAGGCGTCGTTTAATCTCCTGCCAGCCCTCGTTGGCATGTTGGGCGAGTTCTTCCTCACTGCTTGTCTTCCGCAACCAGGACCAGCCTTCTCCTAGTTTTTGCCACTCAACGGCACCGCCAACCCCGGTTTCGTCGTGTAGTTGTCCTAGGCGTTTGAAAACGGCTTCTTCACCTGAGTTCCAGGTTTTTGATTTGACGAATTGAAACACCCCAATGTTGAAACCATTATTCCAGCCCCGAAGCGCCATACCGAAGGCTGCCGTGGATTTGCCTTTACCCGGTCCGGTGTGAATTGCGGTAATAGGGAGCGAGCGGCGCTGTTTAGTGGTCAAACCGTCGTCGGGGATGTTTGCGGGATCAATTTTTCCTTTAGGCATACGTGTGTTCCTCCTTATGGAATTGATAAGTTCGAAATAGGTTGAATTATGGATAGTTAGATTGCGTTGATGACCCCGGTAACGGATTCGGCATTGAGCTCGGTCATGCTGATGCAGGGGGCACCCAGGTTTTTCGCCAGTTCGAGCGCTAGGCCCAGCCTGATCCGGGATTGGTTTTCACAATCAATGACGATGCTACCGGCCAAGCCGCGTTGTGCAATGTCGTGGGCTATCATCCGAAGGTTGGTTAGCCCATTTGCACCTGTGGCTTTACCGTCCGAGAGAATAACCAGGATAGCCCGCCGGCCGGGTTCTCGCCGGTGTTCTCGTTCGATAAGGTCCGCGGCTAGTTTCAATCCCTCGGGAAGCGGAGTTCGCCCACCTGTTTTTACATCCTCCAACCGGCGCCGCGCAACATCAATGCTACCGGTTGGTGGTAACAGCATTTCGGGTTGACGTCCCCTGACGCTGATGACAGCAACCCGATCTCGGCGCTGGTAGGCATCACCCAGGAGGGAGTGTACCGCGCCAGTGACTGCGGCAAGTCGGTCCCGGGCGGCCATTGAGCCTGAAGCATCAACGACGAACACAATCAGGTTGGATTCTTTCCCTCGTCGTTTCGCTCCCCGCAAATCTTCCGGTTGGAATTCCACCCGGCCGTTTTCCAGTCGGACGCCTCGGTCAGCTGCCGCCCACAGGGTACCGATGATATGCAGCCCATGGCCCGCATTGCTGGCATAGGCGGTAGAGCCGATTCGGGTGTAGGCGGGAGCCCTGCGCCCTGGCGCGGCTTCAATGCTGTTGTTTGCTGCGTATCGGAGTTGTTTAACGGCGAAAGGGAGCGCCTTGATCGGCGCTTGTTACCTCCTCGTTTGAGGGTTGATTGTCCGTGTCGGAAGGCTCGGGGGGTGTTTCCGGGGTTTCGTCGGAGTTTTCACTGGTGTTGGGGTTGGGTTGTTCTTCTGGCTCTGGTTCTGGGTGTTGTTGTTGGGCTTCTTCCATGATGTCGTCGAGTTGGTCGCTGTCGATGCCGGGTTCATCGAATGGGTTGCGGCGACGTCGGTGTGGGAGGGCAAGTTCGGCTGCAACTCGGATGTCCTCGTCGGTCACTTGGGTGCGGTTTTCCCAGGCGGCATGGGCACAGGCGGTGCGGGCGATTACCAGATCGGCACGCATTCCATCAACGTCGAAGGCTGCACAAAGGTGGGCGATGCGTTCCAAGTTGGTTTGGGTGAGGCTGATGGTGGGGAGAAGGTTTTTGGCGTTGTGGATGCGATCGGCGATGATGGTGTCGTGGTCATGCCAGCGGGCGACGAAGGTTTCAGGTTGGTCTTCGAATGCAAGTCGCCGTTTGATGATTTCGGTTCGGATGGTGACATTCCGGGATGCTGCAACGTCGACGGAGAGGCCGAATCGGTCGAGGAGTTGGGGGCGGAGTTCACCTTCTTCAGGGTTCATGGTTCCCACAAGCACGAAATTTGCTGGTGCGGAATGTGATATGCCGTCGCGTTCAATCGTGACAGTGCCGGTGGCGGCGGCATCAAGGAGGGCATCAACGATATGGTCGGCAAGGAGGTTGACTTCGTCGACGTAGAGGACACCGTTGTTGGCCTCAGCAAGGAGTCCGGGACGGTAGGTGGCTTTGCCTTGGGTGAGGATGGTTTCCAGGTCAAGGGCACCAACAACGCGGTCTTCGGTAGCGCCGATGGGCAGGTTGACAAGTGGGGCATCACCAAGGAGGGCTGCGAAAGCTCGAACGGTTGTGGTTTTGGCTGTGCCTTTTTCCCCACGGATAACCACGCCACCAATTCGGGGTGCGATGGCGGTGAGGATGAGGGAGAGCTGTAATTGGTCTTGGCCTACGACAGCGGAAAATGGATATTTAGCAGCTATTATGTCAGACATATAGAACCTTGTTGGATGGTTATGGTTAGGTGTGGGCATGGCAAAAAGCCACACGCTGGTGGCTGCCAGCAGCTGGGGATGACTGCTGGTAG
>CAJZGD010000281.1 GCA_915275065.1 uncultured Corynebacterium sp.
GGGGCGAAGTAGTCGTCGGCCGCCGCAATGTTGCGGTCGGTGAACAGCTTGCCGATGGCGGTGGTGACAAGATCAAAAGCGGTCATGAGAATCCTTCCGATTTCCTGTGTTAGTAACTAATTGATACTATAAGTGGGGTAGTAATTAGGAACCTAATGGTAACTTGGTACCTTTTTAGTTACTGCGGCTATCCAGGCCTTAACCCAACTTGCGGAAGGAAATTATCATGGATACACCCGAACTAGACGTCACACGTTGGAACCCCTACGACCGAAATTGCCCCACCAGGAAACTCCTCGACCGCATCGGCGACCGGTGGACCGTGCTCATCATCGGCACACTGCAACACGGCCCCCAACGATTCGGCGAGCTTAAAACCCGGGTGGATGGGATTTCGCAAAAAATGCTCACCCAAACCCTCCGTGGGCTGGAAGAAGACGGCCTGGTCACCCGCACCGTCACACCGCAAATCCCCCCACGGGTCGATTACGAACTCACCGACCTGGGCCGCACCCTCATCGCGCCGCTCGCAGGGTTAGAGGAATGGGCCCGAACCCACATGCAGCAGATTCTCGACGCCCGCGGGACGACACCCCCGAGCCGCCGCTAACCGCATCGCGGAATCCTGCCATCATCGCTGGCGTAGAGGGCATCGAACGGCTGAAATTGCGGCAGGTCATGGTTCTTGGGATTGAGCACATCGTCCGCTGACACCACATATTCATCCCCGGATGTCTCATCGGGGGCAAGCGTCATCTCGTGTGGGTTGGAATCATCATCTTGCATCCCGCCACATCCCAGGCGCGAAACATACACAATTGCGGTCACGGCACCATCGCCGTTGACCGTTGTGCTATAAATCCTGACTCTACCGACGCTGGAATCCGCCGAATCTAAATATTTTTCCATCGCGGCGCCCACCGCACGGTTCACCATGGGGCCAGCGGTCTTCTGCTCCTGGTAGACGGGGTTAAAGGCACGTCCTTCCTCCTTGATACCAACATAGGCACCGACAGCCATAACCGTTACCAACAAAAAGAGACAACCAAGAACCACAGATTTTTCCCAGGGCACTATTAGCTTATTCATAGTAGATCCATTATCAACGAAACAAGAATGGTTGATAACACGACCCTACTCGCATCTTTGGCCACTGGGTATATTCAACACGATACGAACAACCGATAAAAAGATGATATTGTTCACGCGCAAAAAATCGGCCCAACCATCACCCGGCCAGGCCGATCGTCACGTCGCAGTCAAGGTTTTAGCGGAACTTGCCTTTGAGCTCCTCCCATCGCTTTTCAACGGCGGCCTTGCGGTCTTCAAGCGCTTCCTTCCGCTCGGCCTTCTTCTGTTCCCGCACAACCCGCCGGGCCTCGGCCTGGGCTGCCTCCGTGGCGGCCTCGGCGGCCTCCAATTCGGCAACAACCTCGGACACCGGCCGCCGCACAATCGTGCCACCCAGCTTGGACACCACATCATCAAGCGGCAGTTCGGAAGGCTCTGCCACCTCTGCAATGATCGCCGTGGAATCTGCCGGTAGGGCACGGCTGAACTCGCCGAGCACCTCATTGGTGGCCGATGCGCGCCCCACGTCCAGTGCCCCACCAATGAGGGCGCCGCTCTCCCAGCCCAGCAACATTCCCAACGGGCCGCCCAAAATACCGACGAGCATGCCGATCAGGCCGCCACCGGCAAACCCGGTGCCGGTCACCTGATCCACCCCGTCCGGGAATAACAGCTTTCCTTCCGTATCCCGCACCACAATGGCCCCGCTCTTCAATTGCAGCGCGCCGGCGGCAGAAAGATTCTTGATCTCGGTGAATGCCTGGTAGGCCTTGCTGGAATCAGCAAAAGCAATAGAAACCACATTCTCTTCAGCCATATGTCCCACTCCTTCGCAATAGTTGTTTCCGGGATGGTGAATAATCCCCACTATATAGACGCATCACCGCCACAGCAACAAATAGGGAAAACAAATATATCCCTGGTGGGGTGAGATACACCACTCCACCAGGGATTATCCGCACCATTGGGCGTCGACAAGCATGCAGCTAGCACATGCGGAAATCCGTCACGCCCCGCGGCTCGGACCACCGATCAATCACCGACCGCACACTCCCCGGCCGGCGATACGACCGCACCGCATCGGGAATCTTCAGCCGGTGCAGCAAGGTTTCGCAGGCATCCCGCGGCCCCTCGGCGATGACGCACACCCGACCGTCGTTCAGATTCGTGGCACTGCCGGACAGCCCCAGCTCGTTGGCCTGGCCATACACCCACCAACGAAACCCGACCCCCTGCACATAACCATGCACCCACGCCGTCAACCGCACCACATCACCGCTCATGCCTCCAGTCTAGCCGCACCCGCCTGCTACACCTCGCGCACGATCTCGCCGCGACGACGGCACACCGCATCCGAGCCGTCCCACACCTCAACGTTTTTCGCCTCGGGCAGCATATCGCGGTGGAAAATCGGGTCAAGCCCCTTCGCCTTCTGCCGCTCGTAGTTGGCCAGCAGCTTCACCGCAATCCCGCCCAGCGGCACAATACCAATCAGGTTAATGAACACCATGATCGCCGCAAACGTGTCACCCAGCGACCACACCAACCCGATCGAACCGACGCTACCGCCAAGAACGAAGAGCAACACAATGATGCGGAAGCCCAACAACACCGACTTGTTCTGGCTGAAATACTCAATATTCGCCTGCGCAAGATAGTAGTTACCAATCACCGAACTAAACGCCAAGAAGAACAAAATAATGGTAACGAAGTGAATGCCCCAATCGCCCACCTGGCTGGCCAACGCGGTCTGCGTCATCGACGCCCCACTCACCCCTTCACCAACGGTCGGATCGCCCAACAGAATAATGAACGCCGTGATCGAACACACCAGCAGCGTGTCGAAATACACGCCCAAGGTTTGCACCAGACCTTGCTTCACCGGGTGCGACACCGTAGCGACCGCCGCCGCATTCGGG
>CAJZGD010000282.1 GCA_915275065.1 uncultured Corynebacterium sp.
GGGGGGGGGCGGCGATGACGGCGTAGGTGTAGGTGGTGGAGGGGCTGACCCCTAGAGTGGGCTGGGTGGCGATCATGAAGGGTCGCAGGTAGAGGGCTGCTTCCCCACCGGCGGCCGGCACCCAGCGTTGGTCGACGTCGACGATTTGCCGGAGGGATTCGATGAAGAGGTCGGCGGGGAGTTCCGGCATGGCGAGCCGCTTGGCGGAGCGTTGGAAGCGGGCGGCGTTTTCTTCGGGCCGGAAGGTTTTAATGCTGCCGTCGGGTTGGCGGTAGGCTTTGATGCCTTCGAAGATGGCCTGCCCGTAGTGGAGAACGCTGGTGGCGGGCGGAAGCTCCAGGTTGTGATGGGCGGTGACTTGGGCGTTGTGCCAACCGTGTTCGTGGTCCCAGTCGATGGTGACCATGTGGTCGGTGAAATGTTTGCCGAATCCGGGGTTGGCGAGGTATTCGGCTAATTGTTCGTCTGGGACAGGATTAGGGTTGGGGGTGCGCGTGAAAGTAATCATGGTAGAAAAACTTACTCCTGTTGGCTGGGCATGCAAGTGGTTGTGGCGGGGTTCTGGGTAACAGTTGTGGTGGTATGCGAGTAGGGTGGGTTTCAGTTTTGCGTAAGTGGTTTTGGTTTGGAGGTTTTTATGACTCGTCCGTCTGCAATTGGTTGTTTGATGTTGCCGGCGTCGGGGGCGCACACCAAGGTGACGGTTACTTCAAAGTTCTCGAAGCATTATGAGGCGCTGGTGGTGCCGTTTTTCACGGATTACGATGAGGAATGGGCAGAGCGGATGCCTCATGCGGATGAGCTGCGGCCGACGCTTCTGGCTATGGGGGCCACTGGCCGGTATGGCGAGGTGGTACGAATACCGATTTCGCAGGAGGATGATTCGCATTTCGCGGTTGCGGTGGGGTTGGGGAGTTTCCACGATTGCACTGCGGAAACGGTGCGTCGGGCTTGTGGCCTGATGGCCCGGTCGCTCACCGGGGTGGATACGGCATTCATGGTGGATTTTGAGACGCTTGATCCGGCCGCCGCGGCGGAGGGAGCGTTATTGGGGTCGTATAAGTATTTTGGGTTCAAAAACGATGTGCCGGCGGCGACTCAACCGGTGAAGCGCATCAAGGTGCTCTGCCGGAAGAAGGATAAGGCGGCATGCCAGCGGGCGCTGGTGATGGCCGAGTCGGTGAATTTTGCTCGGGATTTGGTGAATACGCCGTCGTCGCATTTATATCCCGAAACATATGCGGCAGCGTTGGGCGTTATTGCCCAGGACTTTGATTTGGGCTTTACGTGCTGGGATGAGACGAAGTTGAAGGAGCGGGGGTTTGGGGGGATCCTGGCCGTGGGGTCGGGTTCGGCGCGGAAGCCGCAGTTGGTGCAGTTGCGGTATCAGCCGGCGGATACGAAGAAGCATGTGTCACTTGTCGGTAAGGGGATCACGTTTGATACGGGCGGGATTTCGATTAAACCGGCAGCCAGCATGGAGAACATGATTTCGGACATGGGTGGATCTGCTGCGGTGGTGGCGACGGTGGTGGCTGCGGCACGGTTGCAGTTGCCGGTCGCGGTGACGGCGACGGTGGCGTTGGCGGAGAATATGCCGGGTGGTGAGGCTTACCGGCCGGGGGATGTCGTCATCCATTATGGCGAGAAGACCACAGAGATTCTCAATACTGATGCGGAGGGGCGGCTGGTGTTGGCGGATGCGTTGGCGTTTGCGAGCGAGGAGCAGCCGGATGTGTTGATTGATGTGGCGACGTTGACTGGCGCACAGATTGTGGCTTTGGGGGATCGGACGTCCGGGGTGATGGGTGATGCGGAGTTGGCGGCGCAGTTGGCGCATATTGGCCGTGAGGTTGATGAGCCGGCGTGGGCGATGCCGCTGCCGGAGGAGTTGGCGGAGGCGGTGAAGTCGCCGGTGGCGGATTTGCGGAATGCGACGCCGAAACGGCATGGCGGCATGTTGTCGGCTGCGTGTTTCTTGCGGGAGTTCGTAAAGCCCCCCATCCAGTGGGCACATGTGGACATTGCCGGGCCGGCGTTTAATACATCCACCCCCCATGGCTTTACCCCCACACGGGGGACTGGGGTTCCGGTTCGCACGCTTATTGAATTTTTGTCCAGCATCTGATCGCTTTTCGACGTTAGGTTTCGCCGCGTTCGAATTTTTCGCGGCGTTTCCGCTGTTCTTCCCGCTTTTTGAGCAGTCGATCGCGTTCAATTTTTTTCCGCATTCGGGGCGGGTAACCGGTTTCTTCTACGTCGTAAATCGGCACGCCTAGCTCTTTCGCTATGACGTCGATGCCTTTGGGGCCACCAATGTTGCGGCGGGTAAAATCGCCGGTGACGTCGACAAGCACGACGGACATTTCATTCACGAGGGTTTCCGGTTCCACAAAAGCTTCGATCATGGCCCGGTCGTTGGCCCATTGTTTAAGATATTCTAGATCGGCCTTGCGGATAGTTTCACCGGGGCCGCGAGCTGGCTTGATGCTGGAGTTGGTACGTTTTCTGCGAAAGAAATTGAACACGATAGACAATTGTAGGGGGAATTATTTTTTAGTGGCTGACAGTAAAAGTCACATGACGCGTGTAAAAAAGGTACTCTCATAGGGTATTAAGAGTCTATACAACAAGATTTTCTAGGAGTCATAACAACAATGGCACACTCCGTTGTGATGCCCGAACTGGGCGAATCAGTTACTGAAGGCACGATCACACAATGGTTGAAGGCTGTAGGGGACACGGTTTCGGTTGATGAACCGTTGCTTGAGGTTTCTACCGACAAGGTGGATACGGAGGTGCCGTCCCCGGTCGCCGGCGTTTTGCTGGAGATCCGCGCCGAGGAAGACGACACCATTGAGGTCGGTGATGTGATTGCAATCATCGGTGATGCTGGTGAGGCCCCGACCACCACGCCGGCAGCCCCAGCTGCACCTGCCGAACCGGAGCCGGCACCGGCCGCCGCC
>CAJZGD010000283.1 GCA_915275065.1 uncultured Corynebacterium sp.
GCCGGTGGGTTGGGGTGATGAGCAAAGCGGCCGGCTCTTCAGGCATTGGCGGGTGTGCGACGGCCGTATGGTGGGGGATAAGACTGAGTGAGTCGAAGAACGCTGTGGTGATAGTGGGGGTTGGGGGCGGAAATTCGAGCCCGTTCCAAAACTCTTCTTCAAGCCATTCGTCGTCGGTGAGCGATTCCGGGTCAGTAAGCAGCTGCGGATTGGTGGCAGTGGGTCTGGTGAAATAGTCGACGCCGGCAGTTTGGTAGAAGTCGCGCAGGTCGGAGAAAATGAGGTGAGTGCTGGGCTCCACCAGGTCGCCATCAACCCAGGGGTACCAGGGGTTTTGCGGATCCTGGGGATGGGTGAGCGTGGGCCAAAAACCCTGATCGGGGAAATTCGCCAGCAGTTGGGGGTAAAGGTTTGTGGTGGCGTCGTCCGGTAGGACGAAGACAGCTACCTTCTGATCGTTGGCGTGAGGATTGTCGGTGGCAGTGACCGGTGTGTAGGCAATGTGTTTGCTGTCGAGAAAGTCGATAAGGCGTTCGAGAGGCTGGGGGTGGGCGCAGTAGGGGGTGGTGGGCATACTGGCCCAGTATAGTGATCCGACTCTTGAGTCGGGGCGGTGCCAGCGGTAGGCGTCGAAAAGCAAAAAATCCCCACCCGCGGGTAGAGATTTTTATGCTTGGTCCGGTGCTGTTATGCCATTATCCCCTAACAGCCGTGTCAATAATTTGCCGGTTGGCAGTGTAGAACGCATTGAAGTCACCACGGTTCGCGGTGTAGAAGGCGTGGACTTCGCCGGGCACCTGAATGCCATAGGAAGCAAGACGATCCTTGACGAGGCCGTAAACAGCGTCGGAGGCGAGAGTGTTGGCCTGGGCATCGTTCTGAGCGTTAGCGATAGCGTTCTCAACGGCCTGCTGCACCGGGCTCGGAGCGTTCGAAACGGTGTCCCGAGGGGTGGGGGCGGAGTTTAGACCCAGTTTGGCGGAACAAGCCGGCCAGGCGCCCCAGCCTTGGCTGGCAAGCACACGCTCGGCGACGGTGATTTGTTGCTCACGAGAGGCCTGGTAGGCGTAAGGGGCGTATTGCTGGCCACCATGGGCATTCCAGGTGGATGCGGTGAACTGCAAGCCGCCATGGAAGCCGTTGCCGGTGTTGATGGCCCAGTTGCCGCCGGATTCGCATTGTGCGAGGCGATCCCAGTCAGAGTCGGGGGCTGCGCTGGCGGCGGGGCTGAAGATTGCAGAGGCCGTGCCGACTGCAACCGTGGACGCTGCAAACTTCGCGAACTTGGATGCAGTTTTACGTGCGTGTCGTGCCATGAGTGTTCTAGTCCTCTCGTTTGCCGCCTAAAACCAGATGACCTGGTTTTTAAAGCTTATGGTGGGCTTTACCCTTGCCTTGCTATATAAGTTTTTAGTAGTGGGCGTCCTTCGTGGTACACCTCGAAATGGTCCAATTACACAAGCGCACTTTGCGTTTCAGTTTCGGTGTCCAAGGCAATAGGGATTCGCGGAGACGAACCGAAGGTCTGAAACAGTGCTTGGCCACAACAGTAACGGTTTATAACGTTTTTGTCACATTCTTAGCCAAGTTGTTATCAAAAAGTGGTCTTGATCGGAATAAAACTAGCAGGCCACGATAGAAAACTGCAAGATATGTGATCCATATTACATCTACGTGGTCTGTTGTTATTTTTCCGTTATCTCACAGTCTAATCTGCTGTCACCAGAATTCATTCAAATCCCCCATTTGTTCACTGTTATGTCGCACACTTTTTATCGGGGAATCCCGAGGAATCTACCACAATCTCCAGTAGGCCAACCACCTCGTTGGTTATTGCCGTTAAGATGACTGCTGATAGCATATAACTCTTTTAAAAAGTTTTGTATTAATAGAAAGGTTTGAAGGATATGCCTATTGGCAAAGTGAAATGGTATGACCCGGACCGTGGCTTTGGTTTTATCTCCAACCCTGACGGTGAAGACTGCTATGTGAGTAAATCCGTGCTTCCTCATGGTGTGACCGAATTGCACCGGGGTCAACGAGTCGACTTCGACTTCGCCTCCGGCGCCCGTGGGCCGCAGGCGTTGCGCATGAAGATCCTTGATGAGCCCCGACCTCGCTCCCGAAACCGGCAAACAAAGCATAAATACACACCGGAAGAATTAGGATCCCTTATCGCCGACATGGTGACCACCCTGGAAGAACGAGTCCAACCGCCCCTGACCGCCGGCCGCTACCCTGACCGGAAAGAAGGGAAACAAATCGCAGAAGCGCTACGGATCATTGCGAAGGAGTTGGACGGGTAATATAGGAATAGTCAACAATCGACAAACGCCAAGCTGCCGGCGGGGACAGCTTGGTGTTTTGTTGTCTTCACCCAAAACCTATGCGCCAATCCAAGGGGCGTTTCAAAAACCTAACGGCATCAAAAATGGAGCTTTTGCCTGCTCGGGCCAGGTTGGTATTCCAAGAATTGGGGGGTCATAGCTGGGCTGCCTGTGGGGCTATGGCCGAAAACCAAGGATGAAACCGGCAATATTTGATGCCATGATTTTTCGAAAGCTCCACTTCCCGGCTTGGACTTGTGTGCGTCTTCGCAGGTGGCCCGGAAGTGGAGCTTTCATTCCGTTAGCCCACTTTGAGGGTGGATGCCAGCTGCCCGTATTCACACGCTATGAGTGATGTATGTCGCAACAAACCAGGGATTGGCTGGGGAGAAAAGTTTCCCCGATCTTCCGTTGGCTGGGAAAGCTCCACCTCATGTTTGAAGTGGAGCTTGCAATGAGGAACGCCTTGCCCTTGATAAGAATGCTATTTCTTTTCCGGGATTCCCAATGACCATGTGGCGGTCTGTGGCGTCTGCTCTCCCTGAGCATCATGTCCAATCATGACCGACCGGATCTCCACCACCACCAGCCGTGGGCGAACATCCTTATTGTCGCCC
>CAJZGD010000284.1 GCA_915275065.1 uncultured Corynebacterium sp.
CGCTGCGACGGCGGTCATAGATGCGAGCGACATACCGAAGTCGAAGCTTCACGTTGCCGATTGGTTGACCACGCTTCGCGCCGGCCAGCCGTTGGATGTGCAGCATGCCGTGCTCACACCCGCCATGTTGTTGTCGGATCATGATGTGTTATTGCCTCGTGCGGTGATGCAAACTTTGCGGATGATGAAACCAGACAGTGCTATTGCTACACCACCGGCTTCGGAGCATGAGCTAGCCATTCCTATGGCAAGGGTACACACCACGATTGAGAGGCTCATTAGCGAGGGCGGGCTGACGTATTCCGACCATAAGCCTATGACCGGAGAATACCTTGCCGTCATCAATGATAGGCATGCGATCTACCCGCCGGATGTTTTTGACCACGCAAAGTTTTTACGCATTGTGGATCCGCACCGGTTCAGCCCCCAGTTTTTAGCCATGTGTATCAATAATTCTCGTGAGCTGCGCCAGCATGATTTTCGGCAGGCTACCGTGCCGCTTTGTGGTCTTGCGGAGCAGCGGCGGATCATACGGTCGGTGCACAGAATCACCAGGAGACTACTAGACGCCAACGAGTAGCCGCAGCACCTGGGCAATGTCTGCCCGCATGACGGTGCTGCGATCGCTTATCTGTTCTAGCGTGACAGCGTCCAGGCTGACCGTTGCGTAGTGAGCTTGGGGGTTGTGGTAGGTCATCCGCCAAAACGGGTATTTAATGATCGCCGGGGTGTTCATGCCTACCCCTAGCTCCAGTAGGAGGGTTCGGGATTGGGCTGCCTCGGAGGCAAAGTTCTGGTAGCGTTTCGCGGCCGCGTACCAGCCGGGGTCCTGCACGAAGGTGTCGTCGGCCCGCAGGTTTGTGGTCATCTGTCCGCCGCAGCGGGGACAGCGGGGCACGAGTTCGGCCGGGATGTGCCGGTCGTGTTGCTGGGCGACCATGTCCACCACCTGGTCGTGGTTGTCGTAGGTGGCCTGGTGGCAGGGGGTGGCGCACTGCCATAGTCCATAATCACCCTGGGTGTAGAACAGGCGTTGCTTGTTGAAGTGGGCGCGTTGGAAACAGTGGTCGACGTTGGTGGTGAGGACGAAATAGTCTTTGTCGTGCACCAGCGTCAATAGGTCTTGGTATACCGACCCGGGTTCTTTGAGGTAGCGGTTGTGGTTGATGTAGCGGCTCCAGTACGCCCATTTTTCGGTTTCGTCCGGGAAAGGGTAAAAGCCGGCAGTGTAGGCATCGGTCAAGCCGTAGGCAGCGACGAAGTCCCCGAAGTGTTCCTGGAACCAGGCGCCACCGTATTCGAAACCGTCGGCGGCAGACAGGCCGGCCCCGGCGCCGATGAGCACCTTGTCGGCTTGTTCCAGCTCGTTAGCGATCGTTTCGATAAGGTTGCGGGTTGAGGAGTTGCGCGTAGCGATCATAATCGTCCTGGGTGAATACTGTGAAGATGATGGTGAAGTCCGAGTCTTTCGGTAGCCCAGCCAGGAAGGCGCGGGCTGCGGCAACAGCGATGCGGGCGGCATGTGATGGTGGGAAACCGAACACCCCGGTGGAAATGCAGCAGAAGGCGAGGGACTCCAGCCCAGAACTGTGGGCGAGGTTCAGGCATGAGGTATAGCTGGCGGATAGCTCAGCCACCTGTTGCCGGTTCGCCTCCTTACCTGCGACGATGGGGCCCACGGTGTGCAGCACATATCGGGCCGGCAGGTTGAAGCCGGGGGTGATGCGGGCGCTGCCGGTGGGTTCCTCGTAGTCGGGGGATGGAACAAGCTCGGCACAGGCCTGGCGGAGTTGCAGGCCGGCGGCGGAGTGGATGGCGTTATCCACGCAGGTGTGCCCGGGCCGAAAGCAGCCAAGCAGCTTATTGTTGGCGGCATTGACGATGCCGTCCACGTCAAGGCGGGTGATGTCACCCCGCCACAAGCGGATTCGGGAGTCCTCGGCCGCGGCCTGCGTGTCTGGGATGGTGACGATGCCGCGTTCGTCACGCTCGGCTTGCAGAAGCGCGTCTTGGCGCCGGAGGAAATCCGCATCAAGTGGCCCGGGTTGCCACAGGTTCATGAGTGCCCGAAGCAGCGCCCGCAGGTCATCGGGTGCGAGTCGGCCCAGTTCCGCTTCGCTCACGGTGAGCTGCGAGGTCGGCAAGAGGTCGGCGATCAGGGAGGAAATGAGTTCCGTGCGGGTGGTGGTCATGCTCTTGAGCTCCTTGTGTATTGCGGATCGCCTCACCAGGTGGTGTTAGAACACACCATTGGTGTGGGGCATGGCGTCGTCAGCTGGGATGGGGGCAATCACATCCCAGTGTTCCACGATTTTGCCGTCGGCGATGCGCCACAGATCGTTGTAGGCCACGGGCTCCCCGAAGGTGCCTTCGGACCGGGTGAACACGAAATCGTCCTGGGCAATAATCTGGTGCAGCTTCTTGTAGACGAGGTTTTTGCCGTCCGCCGCCCAGGCTTCGGCGGCAGCACCGAAGCCGGAGAAGCCATCGGCAGCCTCGGGGTTGTGTTGGGCGTAACTGTCCGTGGAAATGAACCGGGTGAGCTGGGAGTAGTCACCGCCGATAAGCACCTGGTCGACGAAATCGGCGATGAGCTGCCGGTTGGCATCGGTGTTGGCGGCAGCGTCGGTGGTTGCTGCCCCATCGACCTGGCTGCGGCCGCTGGCGGTTTCTGCAACTTTGGGGGTGAAGGCGTCCCAGTGTTCGACGATTTTGCCGTCAGCGACCCGGAAAATATCGAAGGCAACAAGCGGGGTGTCGCCGAAGCCATGGTAGGTGCCGTGCAGAACCACGAACCGGTCATCGGCGATGATGCGCGCCCCGTCGTAGCGGAACCCATCGGGCAGGTTGGCGACCAGGGTCTTCAGCCCGTCGATGCCGTCGGCGGCCAGGGCCTCGCGTGCCTCGAGGGCGACGGAAACTTCGGAGCCGG
>CAJZGD010000285.1 GCA_915275065.1 uncultured Corynebacterium sp.
GACCGCCGGTCGGCGGGTGGAGATTTGCTCGTTCCACCAATACGACGTTTTTGAAGCAACCGTCACGTTCATTCGGGTGTGTCACAACAAAGACGAGCGGTGGGCCATGGGTTTTGGGGGCACTCGCTCCCAGTCAGCCGCGGCTGCATTAAGCAATGCGGCATTTTTACTACACACATAGGGGTAGTTTCGCTAAGACACGTCGTGCCTCCCACCGCACGGCGGTTATTTTTTAATAACCTTGTTTTATGAGAAAGATGCTAGGCACCCTCGTCCCCCTGTCGATTTTTGCTGTCTGGGTCATGGTTGTCGAGCTCTACACAGTACCAAAGCTCTTGACCGTCTTCCTGATAGACCCAGTGGATTTCCACATTTATCGCCTGGCCGGGGAAGCACTCAACCATGGCCGCAACCTCTACAGCGGCGACTTCCTCCCAGGTCTACCGTTCACCTACCCACCATTCGCCGGGACGTTATTTCGATTCTTGTCACTTCTCAGCCCCCTGGAGGGCACCATAGTATGGCAAGGACTCAACGCCCTGGGGCTCCTTATAGTCCTATGGCTCATCTATAAGGAATTCCTTCCGGCACTGTTTTTGACCATAGGATCACTCGGCTTTGATGCCATTCACGGCAGCTTCTTCTATGGCCAAATCAACCTCATACTCATGCTCCTTGTGGCCCTCGACTTCCTGCCGAAAAACCGAAACCGGTGGGCCGGGGTTGGGGTGGGGCTGGCCGCCGGGTTAAAACTCACACCGGCGTTTTTCATTATCATCTTCATCATCGAACGCCGCTGGCGGGCCGTGGCCACCACCATTGGTACTTTCCTGCTCACCGTGCTTCTCGGCTGGTTGTTCGTGCCGGACGCCACCCGCTTCTGGACCTGGGCCATTACAGACTCCTCCCGGGTCGGGATGCACACCAACCCGGGGGCCCAATCGCTCCGCTCCATCATGGAACGAGTCTTCCACATTCCCCAATGGTGGCCGGTGGCCGTGATGATAGTGTTCGTACTCGTCATCCTGGCCATCTGGTTGGCAGTACGCCGCAACGATATGGGGTGGGCCATGGTGTTGGGCGGTATCGGTGCCTGCCTCGTGTCCCCGTTCTCCTGGTTCCATCACTGGGTGTGGATGGTCCCAATGTTCGCGCTACTCACCCAAAACCTACGCCGAAGCAACCTGCACCAATTGGCCGCCACCGGCGCATCATTCGTACTCTTGGCGCCACACATGACGTATTTTGTGAGCCCCCACACCGCAACCAGCCTGGATCCAAATAATGTCTGGTATTTGGGAACCGGCATGACGATCATTGTTGGCTACTGTGTGTACGGCATCTTCGGCCAATACGGCCGACGCCGCACGGAAACGCGTCGACAAGCAGGGGAAACGGGCCAAGCTGTCAGCGATACATCTCCGCAATCGTCGCATCCACAGCCGGATACCACGAACCATGCTGCTGAAACAGTTCCCGCTGACGTTGATAACCGGCACCTGTGCCAATGATCTCCAACACCAATTGGAGTTCATCGTAGCAACCAAGTTCGCGGGCCAACGGCGACAACTCCGTCACCAAATCCCGCAACTCGTCCGTCACCAACCGCTCCTCGGTCGCCCGCGACGTAATCACCAGCGCATCCAAACCATAGCGGGCCGCCCGCCACTTATTCTCCGCCACATGCCAATCCTGCAAACTCGGCAGCTCCTCCCCCCGATCCAGCATGCGGTCATAGTGCACCACCAAACAATGCGTCAACGCCACCGCCGCCGCTAACTCCCGCAGATTCGAAGTGGAGTCACAAATCCGTACCTCAATGGTCCCCCATTTTCCCGCCGGGCGAATATCAAAATGCATGCTGCCAGTATGATTAATCACCCCGGAACGATCCTGGTCACGCATGTAATCCTCCCACTCCGACCAGGACTGAAACTGGTACGGCAACCCGGCAGTCGGCAACTGCTGATACAACATCGTCCGATTCGAAGCATAACCAGTATCAATCCCATCCCACCCTGGGGAACTGGCCGTCAACGCCAATAAATGCGGAAACTTCGTCAATAACGCATTAATGATGGGCCACACCCGCTCCTTATCGGAAATACCCACATGGGTGTGAATCCCCCAAATCAGCATTTGATTGCCCCAATAGCGGGTGCGCTCAATGATCTCCGAATAATGGCCCTTATCGCTGGTAGGCTGCGTGCGGAAGTCACAAAACGGATGCGAACCCGAACCCCACAGTTTCAGCCCCAACGAATCCGCCGCCGCTTTCACCGCATCCAACGCAACCCGCAGCGACGCCACCGCCTCCGGCACCGTGTGGCACACCGGCGTCACCAACTCCACCGTGTTCGCGAGAAACTCCCGCTCCAAATGAATCTCGGGATGCTCGGCCTGCACCAAAGCCACCACATCGGCGGCACGGGAAACCAGGTCGCGGGTGCCAGGATCAATCAAGGCCACCTCCCATTCCACCCCAAGGGTCGGCTGCGCGGAGGCGTGAAACTCTTGCATAAAAACCTTATCTTTAATTAAAACTCGTGGCTAAAACCACAACAAGGGAACCCGGCCCAGCCGTCTCCGCCGGTAAATCCGCCGGACGCTGCTGCGCAACCCCACCGACCTTCTCGGCAAGCTCACGGGCTTGTTGCTCATTATCAGTGTAATAAACCGTGTTCTGTGGCACTACCGAGCGTGAATAATTCCCCACCTGCCCGACCCGATAGCCCTGGCTCGTCAGCTGCTCCTTCGCCTTCGCAGCCAACCCCTGGATAGTGGAATTATTCAAAACATGCACGGTCACCGCCGATTTATCGCCAGCGCTTGTCGACGCCCCCGCAGCGCCAGCAGCACCAGCCCCGGCAGTCCCCGCACCACCCGAGGCGCCAGGGGCGGCAGCGCCCGAAGCCGGCGCGCCAG
>CAJZGD010000286.1 GCA_915275065.1 uncultured Corynebacterium sp.
AAGAAAGCAGTTGTGCCCGAGCCGAAAACTTGGGCGCAAGGGCTTGCCTATAACAAATTACAGTATGGGCAAAAACTCATTGCACGGTGTATTCTCCTAATCGTTGCACTGACGCTAATCAACTATTTCTGCCCCAGAAATTCGGGTGCTATTGGTAATACAATTGAATTGCTCAAACTTGTGACTACCACAGCGTTAGGATTTGTTTTTGCGAGAACTGCTGATACTGAAAAGGGATCCGATGATTAGAACACTTTCAATGTGATTCTTGGAGGGGTGTTGGTTTTGGGATTATATCTCTGAACGCTAATATGCGGCGGTGTACAGTGGTGGTGCGCCGTGAGCTGGGCACTATTTCCGGCACGACGGGCACGTTCCCGCTGCTGGGTAGCTCGGTGACGGTGCGTTAGCGATTGCCTGAATGATGTAGGAATGCCGCCATGCGTTTAATATTGCTGGCGTAATAGTTCTTCCTCTTCTCTTGCTGTCGCGCTAATTCGCATTCCACGAGCGCATTCAGGTCGCGTGTCACAGTTTTCTGGGATTTCCCCTCGTAAAGCTTGGCAAGTTCCGTGTTTGCGTAACGGATATCGGCGTTTCGAATAAAATTATCATCGTTAGTGATGTAAGGCAGATTCCAAGCTAGGACCCGTCGGCGCGCCCAGGTTTCGTTATGCCCGTGAGCGGCAGTGATTTCATGGACAAAGGACTCCCATGCGATAAGGATTTGGATGTTTTCAATGCGGGCCACTTGTTCTTGCAAACCTTCGACAAACCCGGTTACGGCATAGTCGATAAAACTTGCCATCCCCTGTTCGTAGTCGCCGGTTTTGCTTGCTTGTTTTAACGCCTGGTAATACCGTCCTCGTGAGCGGTTGTAATAGTCGGAAAGAATGTGTGCGGAGGGGATGGGAATACCGGCATTGAGGAGGAGATATAGTTCGATGAGTCGGGCGGTGCGACCGTTTCCGTCACCAAACGGATGGATCCATGCGAAATACAGATGGGCGATAATCGGCCGAATAATCCATAGCGGTTTGTGCCAGGTGGCATCGTCTGTTTGTAACTCCTCGGTGATGAATGAGATAAACCTGTCCATGAGATATGGGCAATCTTCCGCCGGTGCACCGCGGTAATCTTTACCCACCATAACGCTGTGATATCGGAATTCGCCTGGTGTAACGTCTTCTCCCAGGGGCTGGTCCTGAAGGATGCGTTCATTCCAACTCTTGATGAGTTCGATGGAAAGCGGCGGCAATTCCTGGTCGGCGCTTAAGTCAGCAAGCTCGTTGAATATTTCCAGAAGGTTATCAATTTCCGCCCCTTGGTATTCAAGAGAGTCCGGTAGCGTGAGCTTCCCATCGATGCGTTTTTCCACCTCTTCCTCGGTCAGAGTGTTTCCCTCAATGCTTGTGGTGGCATGGATCCCTTTTGTTAGCGATACTTTGTTGAGTTCTTGAGCTGCTGATGGTGGCAGTGGTGCGCCACAGACGTGGTCACATTTTGATAATGCTTCACCCAGTTTAATAAGGGTTCCAGGTCCTAAGGTCATGGGATTAAATCTGAAGGAAATCCATGGGTGGGTTTCTTGATATTTTCGCTGTTCCATGCCACTATTTTAAATTTATGGTGGTTATTTGTCCACTTTTCTGTCCACCTATACGTCCAAGTTTTAACTAGATAATGGACGTCAATAGAGTCAAAAAATTTGGTTGATAGTGCATACTATCAACCAAATGTTGCGGGGGTGTCTCCGCGCCTACACCACGACGAGGGTGAGGGACATGCGGGAGGGTTCGAGGGCCTCGACCGCATGGGGGTCATTGGGCGCAAGGTAAATGACGTCGCCGGGTGCGACTTCGTTGTCTTTGCCGTTTATTGTGAACCGGAATCGGCCTTCGAGGATATTAATGATGACGGCCCGGGTGGATGTGTGTTCTGTGAGGACCTGTCCGGTGTCCATGGTGAACATGACGTGCCGCAATACATCGTTATTGACGAGGACGCGGGAGGTGGTCGCTTCCTTGGAGATCGGTAGGTCGGTGTAAGTGTTGGTGTAGACGCCGGATTCGGTGACTGGGGTAGTTGCCATGCTGTTGTCCTTCCTATTGGTGGGCTTGTGTCTTTCTACAGTACCCCCAAAATAACCAATAGGATAGGCCCATTATGCGTGGCTTTATTGATTTAGCGTGGTTGCGGCCCACTATACGGTTTGCGTCATTCGGGATTATCGGGGGTGGGGTGCATTAAACTTTCCCGCGAGAAGAAAGGTGCTTTGATATGACTGTTTCCGAACGTGCTGAGGCGATTTTCACCACCGGTTCGCTTCAGGCCCCAGAGTTTGCGTCCCTGGTCGGCAATATTGCTACTGCTATTACTGCTACGGCAAAGGCCCAGGCCGAGGCCACCGGTGCGCAGGGGTCGTATGCCCGCCCGCTGGTGTTCACGGCAACCCACGATGGGTTTAGGCTTGCGGCGGCGCCCCGCCCTAAGGATTCGGCCGATGTGGAGTTGGATTTTGTGGTGCACGATATTGATGATGTTGCGCTCCGCACGGTCGTCGATACGCTTTTCGACGATTCCCGCAGCCTCACCAGCTTGCCGCATGCCGCGCAGCGACCCTTGGCGAATGCCGCAAGCGTTATGGCGAAGCGTCATCATAGTTTCAGTGTTACGCTGCAACAACGCGGAACAGATACCATCAACTATTCCGGCAATATTGAGCATGTGGCGGGACTTATCACGGAGTTTCAGACGAAAAGAGTCGTCACCGAAACCATCGAAGATGTGTTCCAATTTGATGGTTTTCAGGGGTCGTCGGACACGATTTTCCTCATGATTGATGGCACATCCTACGCCATTAAGGCCACCGACGAGCAGGTGCGGCAGGTCACGGGGGTTGTGGCCAGCC
>CAJZGD010000287.1 GCA_915275065.1 uncultured Corynebacterium sp.
CGGGGCGGGCCTCAGCTCGGCCGCCCGAGTACTCGAAGACATGGGATGGTACGTCTCCCAAAACCTCCCCCCGCAACTCGTGGTGCAATTTTTCGAATTTTGCGCAGCCGACACCTCACCAGTCGACAAAGTAGCACTCGTATCCGACGTGAGGTCACTCGACTTCTCCTTCGGCCTCGACGTCGTCATATCCCAACTCGACACCGAAGGACTCAAACCACTCGTCCTCTTCATGGACGCCCGCGACGACGTCCTCATTAAACGCTTCGACAACCTCCGCCGCACCCACCCGCTCCAAGGATCCGGCACCCTACTCGTTGGCATCGAACGAGAACGCGCCCTCGTCGCAAACCTCAAAGAATCCGCCGACGTGGTCATCGACACCTCCGACCTGTCAATCCACGACCTTCGCCGAGCAATCGAACCCAACTTCGAATACCTCGCATCCAACAAACAACACGTCACCGTCCAATCATTCGGCTTCAAACACGGTACCCCCCGCGACACCGACATTATGGTCGACGTCCGATTCCTCCCCAACCCATTCTGGATACCAGAACTACGACCATTCCGCGGAGTCGACAAACCCGTCTCCGACTACGTACTCGGCGCCACCGCAGCCCAAGAATTTCTTGACAATTTCTATAAAATGCTCATGGACATGCGTGAAGGCTTCAAACATGAAGGCAAAAAGTTTATTACTGTGTCTATTGGTTGCACCGGTGGGCATCATCGCTCAGTAGCCATCGCAGAAGAACTAGCACGCAGGCTTGCCGTCAACGATGACCTTGACGTGACAGTTTCCCACCGCGACATTAACCGTCACTAACCGAAGCAGCCATGGCGCAATAAACCTCCGGCACTCACACGGAACACGGAACCAAAGGTGACAACAGCATGGACACAACAACTGGTACTTTCCCCACATTCCCCCAAGACACCAAAGTCGCCAGCCTAGGCGGCGGCCATGGCCTGTTCCAAACCCTCACCGCAGTCCGTCTCCTCCACCCCGACACCATCACCGCCATCGTCACCGTCGCCGACGACGGCGGATCCTCCGGCCGAATCCGCAGAGAACTCGGACAAATCCCCCCAGGAGACCTCCGCATGGCTCTCTCCGCACTCGCCCCCCGCGACGACGAAGGCCGCATGTGGGAAGCCACCCTCCAACACCGATTCGGTGGCTCAGGCGCACTTGCCGGCCACGCGGTAGGAAACATGCTCATTGCCGGGCTTTATGACATACTCCAATCCGAAGTTGCCGCCCTCGACGTGGTAGCAAAACTCATCCGCGCCGAAGGCCGCGTCTTACCAGTTTGCGAACAACCCCTAGAAATCGAAGCCGAAGTAGGCGGCCTCGACGCCGACCCCCGCATTGTGCGGCAAGTCCGCGGCCAAGTCGCAGTGGCCACAACCGTCGGATCGGTACGCCGCGCCCGTCTCGTGCCAGAAAACGCCGTAGCCTGCGAAGAAGCCATGACCGCACTCCAAGACGCTGACCTCATCACCCTAGGCCCCGGCTCCTGGTTCACCTCCGTCGTACCCCACCTCCTCGTGCCTGGTGTCACCGATGTGTTGGAACGCTGCACCGGCATGAAAATCGTGGTCGTCAACCTCGACGCAGAACCGGGGGAGACCGCAGGGTTCACCGCGGAACGGTACCTACACATACTGCAACAACATGCGGCATCATTCACCGCCGACGTGGTCATCGTGGACGAGCATTCCGTACCGAACGAAGCCGACCGCACATACCTGGCGCGGGCCGCCGCAAACATCGGGGCCAAACTCGCATTCCACGACGTTCGGGAAGAAGACTCCTCCGGCTACTACAAGTCCCGGCACGATCCGAAAAAACTTGCCGCCGCATTAGGGGCAGAATACCTGGCGGCCCGCGGCCAATAACCCAATTCCGGCCGGCCGCGCCGGGACGTTAGCGGTATTTGTGCAGCGTGTTCGGCGTGTCGTGGTCTTTGTCGGCGCGGGGAGCTGCGTATGATAGATAGCTCACATTACTGAATGTATGACGATGGGAAGCGTGCGATGGCCGACGATTTAACAACGAGCGTGAAGGAAGAGCTATGCCGGGTGGAGGTGAAGTCACAGAATGTTCGCATCGCCGAAATCGCGGCAATGATCCGGTTTGCCGGCGAGTTAAGCATTGTGGCAAACAAGCCGGTGCTAGAGGTGGAGCTGGAGGTGCGGGCCGCGGCCGAGCGCTTACGGCGGGCCATGATGGAACTTTTCGACATCAGGGTATCGCTCCTAGAGTTAGGTGCCACATCGTCCAGAAAGGCGGCGCGGTATTTGCTACGGATCACCGATGATGTGGAGATGGTGATCCGCCGGGTGGGGTTGGTGACCCGGTCGGGGCAGCAGGTGCGGGGGTTGCCGCCCCAGGTGGTCAGCGGCACGGTCGACCATGCGGAGGCGGCGTGGCGGGGGGCGTTTTTAGCGTCGGGCCAGCTGGGGGATCCAATGCGCAGCAGCGGTTTGGAAGTGAATTGCCCGGGGCAGGAAACCTCATTGGCACTGGTGGGGTGTGCGCGCCGGTTGGGGATTAGCGCGA
The DNA here is from genome assembly GCA_915275065.1 of uncultured Corynebacterium sp. Lineage (GTDB taxonomy): Bacteria > Actinomycetota > Actinomycetes > Mycobacteriales > Mycobacteriaceae > Corynebacterium. Next base: position 2,570 of record CAJZGD010000287.1, read on the forward strand.
AAACCAAAGAGTCGCGGGGGGTGGAGAAAGTGACGATTCGTGACGGGCAGGATGTGGGGGCGTTGCTGGCGCGTATGGGGGCGCATGTGACCCGCATGAAGTGGGATGAGAAGCGGTTGCGGCGGGAGACGCGGCCCGCAAATAACCGGTTGGCGAATTTTGATGATGCTAACTTACGACGCTCGGCGCGGGCGGCGGTGACGGCTGCGGCGCGGGTGAATCGGGCCATGGAAATTCTTGGCGACGACGTTCCGGACCATTTGGCGGAGGCGGGGCAGTTGCGGGTCAAATACCAGCAGGCCTCGCTAGAGGAGCTGGGCCGGCTGGCGGA
>CAJZGD010000288.1 GCA_915275065.1 uncultured Corynebacterium sp.
GGGTGGCGGCCCCGCTCCACCGGCTGGTAATAGAGGCCATCGAGGCCCATCCGGTCGTCCACTAACCGGTCGCGTATTGTTTGCATAGCGGTTCGGTGAGCGGCGGGCACGAGGAATTCAGTGATGGTCAACTTGGCGTGTTGTTCCATGGTCCACCCAGTGACCCACCCCCGATAAGGTTTGCATTACGCAGATTCGTTTTATATTCTGCTTAAAAAATACACGAGTGTTCACCCCTGATATAGGTGAGCTGAGATGGCGCAAAACATGGGTGCGTCGAATCGTTGAACCTGATCCGGGTCATACCGGCGCTAGGAAGAAAGAGATCATAAACATGGCCAATACCATCAGCTCGAATCAAACACGCCCACTGCTGGCGTGGCGGGTCATTGACATCATCATCGCCGCGGTGTTCGCGGTCGCCATCGGCCTTATTTTCTGGGTATGGAACAGTGTGGGCTATGCCTGGTACACCGCCGCCAACGCTATCACCCCTGGCCTGGGCGGCATCGCCACCGGCATGTGGCTCCTCGGGGGCGTCGTCGGCGGCCTGGTCATCCGCAAGCCTGGCGCCGCCATTTTCGTTGAGGTGGTGGCCGCCTGCGTTTCCGCCGGCATCGGTAACCAGTGGGGCATTGAAACCGTGTATTCCGGCCTGGCCCAAGGCTTGGGTGCGGAGCTCATTTTCGCGATTTTCATCTACCGGAAATTTGGGCTCGTCACCTCGGTGTTGGCTGGCATGGGGTCCGCCGTGGGGGCGTTCGTGCTGGAACTGTTTATCTCCGGCAACGCCGCGAAGGGCATGGCGTATAACACCATGTATTTGGGCTCCCTGCTGGTGTCCGGTGCGATTCTAGCTGGTGGGGTGGGGTATTTCTTGGTGATTTCCCTGGCCCGCACCGGGGCGCTGGACCGGTTTGCGGTGGGTCGGGAACGGCGCGCCGTGGTGGACGCCTGACCCACGCGGGGTTGGGTGTGGGGTAGCGCCATGGCAATCATTACCGCGCGAGGCTTTGGGTACCGGCATGCCAGCCGGAAGAACCCTGCCTTTTCCGACCTGGATTTTACCGTGGACCGGGGCGAAAAGCTGCTGCTTCTGGGGGCGTCGGGTTCCGGCAAGTCAACGCTCTTGGCCGCCATCGCCGGGGTACTTGGCAGCGACGACGGCGATTTTTCCGGGGAACTCACCGTGTCGGGCGTGGTGGGCATGGTGCTGCAGGACCCGGATTCGCAGGTGATTGCTTCCCGGGTCGGCGATGACGTGGCGTTTGGCTGCGAAAACCTGGGGGTTTCCCGGGAGGAAACATGGCGCCGGGTGCGCCGCGGTTTGGAGCTGGTGGGGTTGGATCTGCCGCTGGATCATCCGACCGCGGAATTATCCGGGGGTCAGAAGCAGCGGTTAGCACTCGCCGGCGTGTTGGCGATGGGGGCGGACATCATTGTGCTCGATGAGCCGACCGCGAACCTGGACCCTGCCGGGGTGCAGGAGGTGGTGCGTGCCGTCACCCGAGTGGCCGCGGAGACCGGCGCGACTGTGATCATTGTTGAACACCGGGTTGCTACCTGGCAGGGGGTGGTTGATCGGTGCATGGTGTTGGGGGAACGCCAATTGCTTGTCGACACCCCTATCGGCCGGATCATCGCCGACTACGGTGACAGTCTCGCCCGCGCGGGCATCTGGATGCCCGGGCACGATCCGGTGTTCGAGCCTGGTGGGCGCGTGGCCGGGTCGGGGGAAAGCGCCATTGATCTGCACGATGTTGTGACCGGGTGGCGGCAGCCGTTGCCCGGAATGATGCCGATCACCTGGTCGATTCCCCGGGGAGCGTCGACGGTGATTACCGGCCCGAACGGGGTGGGGAAGTCGACGCTGCTGCTCAGCATGTGTGGGCTACTGCCCACCCACGCCGGCACGGTTGGGGTACACCCCGACATTGCCGCCGGGTTGGGCGGGGATCCCTACAAGTGGAAGTCCCGGGATCTGGCCCGGCGCATAGGATATGTGTTTCAGGACCCCGAACACCAGTTTGTGGCCCGCACGGTGCTGGAAGAACTCTTAGTATCCACCAAGGTGTTGGGGCTGCCGGAAGGAACGGTTCGGCAGCGGGCCGGGGAGATTCTGGCCCAATTGCGGTTGGAACAGTTGGCGGAGGCGAATCCGTTTAGCCTGTCTGGCGGCCAAAAACGTCGCCTGAGCGTGGCCACAACGCTTATTAATACGCCGCAGGTGGTGTTTCTCGACGAGCCCACCTTCGGCCAAGATCGCACCACGTTTATTGAATTGGTGCAGCTGCTGCGGCGACTCACCGATGACGGGGTAACCGTGGTGTCGGTCACCCACGATGAATTATTCCAGCATGCCATGGCCGACCACACCCGAACCATGACCAGGACCGTTTCCGGGGGTGAGCATGAATCTTCAGGCTGTTAACCCGGTTGCCCGGGTCATTGCGCTCTTGGTGTTTACGACCCCGCTATTGGTGAGCATCGACCTGGTGTCCGCCCTGGTTTCGCTCGCGTGTACGATCATCGGCGCCCCGATTCTGGGTGTGAGCTACCGGGTGTTGTTCCGCCGTGGCCTGCCGATCGTCCTGATAGCGCCGGTGTCGGGTATTTCCATGGCGCTATATGGTCGGCCCGAAGGGCAGGAATATTTCTCGTTTGCTTTCGCACATGTGACCGATAATTCGTTGGGGTTGGCTGCCGCCATCATGGTGCGGGTTTTGGCCGTGGGCCTGCCCGTCATTGTGCTGCTCGGCACCATTGACCCCACCGAGCTGGGGGATGGGCTCAGCCAGATCCTCAAGTTTCCGCCCAGGTTTGTCATCGGAACGGTGGCTGGCGCCCGGCTTGTGAGCCTGTTTCAGCGCGACTGGGAGGCAATGCGGCGGG
>CAJZGD010000289.1 GCA_915275065.1 uncultured Corynebacterium sp.
CACCGCCCGCCGCCGGGTCGGCGGTGGCGCCACCCATGGGGCCGGCATCCAGGCTGGGGATCTCCATGGATAATAACTCCGAATTTTCGTTCGATTCGTAGCTTTCCAGCTCCGCCCAGTCCGGGTCGTCCGACCTAATAAACAGGGCATCCATGGCCGCCACTTTGGGGGCCACATGGTGGGCGTGGGCCACATCCACGATGCTGAGTTTGCACCCGGCCCGGAGAATGTATTCGATACGGTCCGCTGTTTCGAACGTCGAAAAGCTAAAGTCGCGGGCATACGCCGTGCTGCGCGCCACCGCCGCCACCCACAGGGCAGACTCCGCCAGCGGGCAGGCCAACACCACCTGTTTTATGGCGGTAGCTGCGGCAATGGCCTGGGCGAGCCGGCGACGCTCCGCCGGCATTACCGCCTGGAAATACAGCGGCAGCGGACTCCTACCCGACCAGCCGTCAAGAAAATAGTCTAAAACCTCCGGCGTAATCGGGCCGGGCAGCATTAACCTTTCGGGAATCTCGGCGCGATCCACCTGGTTTTTGCCAAACGGAATGGGAATCTCCTCGGAGTATAAAAACTCTGTGGGCTGATACACCCCCATCGAATCATCATCGCACACCTGTACGAAAGTAAAGACGTTGCCGGGGCGGTTCGTGGAGTCCTTCCCCGCCTGCGCCGACGCATAAAACGAAAACCCGGGACCCGCATCCCCATTGGGCAGCCACGCAAACCGCCGGGTCAGCTGGGCAACCACCTCCTTCGACGGGTAATTCCCCGGGTCGATACCATCGTTAATCGACGACGGAATCAACTCCCGGAGCCGGTGGGCCTGGTCGAGCGTGATATCCCCCTTGAGCTCACCTATGCCCCAGCCACCATTTCGTCCCGCGGTACGAGAAAACGATGCAAAACTAAATGCCCCTGCCATTATCACTCATCCCTTAACTTCACTAAACCCTTTAATAACCTCGCTGGTGGAAATACGCAGACCACTTACCATCATCCAGATTTAACGAGTCAATGGCCTCATCATCAATGAGCACCCGCGACGCACCTTTTTCCGCCGCCGCATCATCCGAATCCGGTTGGATAAATAGCCTGATAAACCCACTGGTTTTCGCATTCGGCCCCTCGGAAGGCAAATCAATCAACCAATACTCGCCCCACGATTTTGCCTTATCAAACCCATGGGCCAACGTATCCGGGTTCAAAAACGGCGCGGGCTGACCGGGGGTGCCCCGCTGATCGTTGGACAGGGCACACCGGATCACTTCCTCCCCGTCCTCGTTATAGAGCGGCAGGCGATCCGACCGGTACACCAGGGAGAATCGGGGAGCCTGGTTTCGGTCTTCTAAATCCTCACGCCAAATCCACAGTTTCGGCAGCACACCCTCCCCGGGCTCCTGCGGCACCTCAATCTTGTAGGCGTACAGTTTCAGGCCGGGGTAGTCCTTGCTGGTGGAATGGTCCGCCTTCGTGTAGCGGCCCTCGTGAATGGCCTTAGGCAGCAGGGTCACCTTATCGTGCAGCGGGTTGAGGTGCAGGCGAATGCCGCCCTGCCGCCGGTAGTCGTCCTCGGTGAGTTCCAGCATGGGTTTTTGTTCCTGCCGCACCTCCACCATTTGTGCCCCGCTGGGCCAGTCGAACGTGATGAGCTGGCTGTCTACCCGCTGGATCAGGTCGAAGTCTTTGATGGATTCCACGCGGCGAATCTGCTTGGGCTCGCCCACCATGGATTTTTCCCCCACCACGTTGACGGGCACGCAATACACCTGCGACCAGCCGGCCGGCCACGAGAGTTCCTTGATCATTTCCTCGCCGGGGTCGCCCTCGTAGGATTTGCTCCATTCGGTGTTGCCCAGGGCATCATCGTCGTCGAGGTAGCTGCTGTCCACCTCCTGGCCGATCAGATCAGGGGCGGGTTCCGTCTTGGTGAGGTAGATTTTGACCTCGCCGGTGGGGGGATGGATATAGCTGAGCAGGATGGTATCGTTGCCGGACCCGCGGGTGCCTTCCTCCCGCACCATGAGGCTGGCTTCGAGCAGTTCAATCTGCTGAATGTTGGCGCTAATGGTCAGTTGGCGCACCTCGCCGCCCACGCCCCGCATGGTGTTGCCCCGGAAGACGATTTCGGGAAACAGTTGGAAATCATAGGTGACGCCGCGAACGGGCACAGTGTAGCTGAAGCCGCGAGCATCCACCTTGTCCCGCAGCCGGTTTTCGGGCGAGTCCAATGGCCGCCGGTCCGAGGACTGCCGCACATACACCATGACGTTGGCGTGCCCCCGTTTCGGCGTCCACGTGCCGGTGACCACGCCATCGGATTCCACCACCTTCAAATCCGAGGGCGGCAGGGCGATGGCGCTTTCGCCGACGAACACGGGCTGAACCGTCAGTAACTGCTTTGGATTCGCTTCCGGGGCGATATATGCCCACACCATGTAGTGGCGCATACCGGCATCCTCGTTGATGGTTTCCCGGAAGGCGGTCCCCCGGGTTACCACGAGTTCGTGGCCGTTTTCGGGGCTGGGTTCCTGTTCGAAATCGTCCCCAACCAATAGGTAGAGCACAATCTGGTCGTCGGAGACATCAATGGGATCCCAATAAATGAGCATGGTGGGCGGCGTGTCGGCACCGCTCTCGGTGTTGTACAGGTTTTCGGGAATGATGTGGACGGTGTCGCGGGTGACTTCCTGCGCACTCCAGTTGTAGTCGGCGAAATAGCTCCGATCAATGTCTTCAAAATCGTTGGGGTCGACCCGGCGTTGCCGCTCTATTTCAGCGTCTTTGGCGGCCTTGAGCATGGCGGCGAGCGAAAAACCGCCTCTACCGGTGCTTGTCGACGCGGTAGTCGCCGCAGTCGCAGCCTGGGCCGGCGGCGTG
>CAJZGD010000290.1 GCA_915275065.1 uncultured Corynebacterium sp.
GGGCCCGCGCCACCAGGGTTGGCACGTCCGTGACCGCCCCGGTCACATTCGACTGGTGGGTGAATGCCACGATTTTCACCGTGTCGTCCAATTCCAGGGAATCCATGTCGATACGACCGTCTTCGGTGGTGGCATACCATTTCAGCGTCGCACCGGTGCGGCGGCACAGCTCCTGCCACGGCACCAGGTTTGCGTGGTGCTCCAGTTCCGTGACCACAACGGTGTCCCCCGCTGTGAGCTGGTCACCCAGGGTGTACGCCACCAGGTTCAGTGCTTCGGTGGCGTTCTTGGTGAACGCAATCTCTTCGTCAGCCGCACCCACAAACGCGGCAATGTCGGCGCGGGCCTGTTCGTAGGCGTCGGTGGCTTCTTCCGCCAGCTGGTATGCACCCCGATGCACCGGGGCGTTGTGGCCGAGCACGAAGTCTTCCTCCGCCCGCCATACCCGCAGCGGCCGCTGGCTGGTCGCCCCGGAGTCGAGGTACACCAAGGGTTTATTCCCCCGGACGGTGCGGGACAGTATGGGGAACTCCGCGCGGATGGCTGCCTCGTTGAGTGTGCCATCCGGGTTGTGAAAACTAGTCATAATTTCTCGGAAGGGTTAGACAAGGAACCGGTCGTAGCCGTGCTCTTCCAGCTCGTCGGCCAATTCGGCACCGCCGGAGGTTACAATCTTGCCGTCGGCGAACACGTGCACAAAGTCGGGTTTCACATAGTTAAGGATCCGCTTGTAGTGGGTGATCATGATGATCCCACCACCGGTTTCTTTCTGATAGTTGTTAATGCCCTCGGAAACAATGCGGAGCGCATCCACATCCAGCCCGGAGTCGGTCTCATCCATGACCGCAAATTTTGGTTTCAGCAAATCCAGCTGCAGCACTTCGTGCCGTTTCTTCTCGCCCCCGGAGAAGCCTTCGTTGACGGACCGTTCCGAGAAAGCTTTGTCAATGTGCAGTCGGCTTTGGGCTTCTTTCACTTCTTTCACCCATTCCCGGAGTTTCGGGGCTTCCCCCCGCACCGCGGTGGCGGCGCTGCGCAGGAAGTTCGCCATTGACACTCCGGGGATTTCGGTGGGGTATTGCATTGCCAGGAACAGCCCGGCGCGGGCGCGCTCGTCAACATCCATGTCAAGCAGGTTTTCGCCGTCGAGGAGGACTTCCCCGTCGGTGATTTCGTATCGGGGGTGGCCAGCCAGGGTGTAGGCGAGGGTGGATTTCCCGGAACCGTTGGGGCCCATGATGGCGTGGATTTCCCCGGATTTGATGGTGAGGTCCACGCCTTTCAGGATGGGTTTCGGTTCGGAGTTTTCGTCGTTGGGGATGACTTGGGCGTGAAGGTTACGGATTTCAAGTGTGCTCATGTGTGTTCCTATGCGTGCTGTTGGAGGGCTTCTAGTTCGGCGGCAACCCGGTTTTCCAGGTCTTCCCGGATGGCGGCCACGGGGATGCGGCCGATGACTTCGGAGAAGAATCCGCGGACAATGAGTCGTCGGGCTTCTTCCGGGGGGATGCCGCGGGCCCGCAGGTAGAATTCTTGTTCGTCGTCGAAGCGGCCGACGGTGGCGGCGTGGCCGGCGCCGATGATTTCGCCGGTTTCGATTTCTAGGTTGGGTACGGCGTCGGCGCGGGCGCCTTCGGTGAGTACGAGGTTGCGGTTTGCTTCGTACGTGTCGGTGCCTTGCGCGTTAGCCCGGATGAGCACGTCCCCCACCCAGGCGGTGCGGGCTTCTGGTTTCTTGGAAGAGGGGTCGGCTTGGAGGGCGCCTTTGTAGAGTACGTTGCTGCGGCAGTTGGGTACCGCATGGTCGACGAGGAGGCGTTGTTCGAAGAATTGGCCGTCGTCGGCAAAGTACACGCCGAGGAGTTCCGCGTCGCCGCCGGGGCCGGTGAATCGGACTCGGGGGATGATGCGTACCACGTTGCCGCCGAAGAGGGCTACCGAGTGCCGGAGGGTGCTGTCGCGCCCGAGGACGGCGGTGTGCCCGGAAAGGTGGATGGCGTCGTCTTCCCAGGATGCGTCGGTGATGACGGTGAGTTTCGCGTTGTCGCCGATGACGAATTCCACATTGTCGGCGTGGGTGCCGCTGCCTTGGTAGTGCAGGTTGACGACGGCTTCGGCACCTTCTTCTACTTCAACGATGATGTGGGCAAAGGTGGTGTGGCCTGTGCCCGCCCCGGTGGTGGTGATTTGTACCGGTTCGGTAGTGACCGTACCGGCGGCAAATTTCACATAGTAGGCTTCCTGGGCGGAGGTGAAGGCTTGGGCCCCTACCCGGTCGACAGGGGCGGCGCTGCGGCCCACCCGGGGGTCGGTTTTGGAAATTTTCTCGGAAGGGGTTCCGGTGATTTCCACGTTTTCCGCTGTTTGGGCCGGGAAGGTGCCGTTGTGGAGCCCGTTCAGGCGTCGTAACGGCACAAAGCGCCAGACTTCGTCTTTGCCGTGGGGAATGTCGAAGTCGTCCACGTTGAAGGAGGTGAATAGGTCGCCTTTGGTGTTGTGGACTGTTGCGTTTTTTACAGTTTCAGCCATGGTGGTTACCCCACCGATCCTTCCATTTGCAGTTCGATCAGCCGGTTGAGTTCTAGGGCGTATTCCATGGGGAGTTCTTTGGCGATGGGCTCGACGAATCCGCGGACGATCATGGCCATGGCTTCGTCTTCTTTAATGCCGCGGGACATGAGGTAGAACAGTTGTTCTTCCGAGACTTGGGAGACGGTAGCCTCGTGCCCTAGGGACACGTGGTCGTTACGGATGTCGTTGTAGGGGTAGGTGTCGGTGCGGGAAATGCTATCGACGAGGAGGGCGTCGCATTCCACGTTGGAGGTGGAGTGGTGGGCGTTCGCGTTGATGCGCACCAAACCCCGGTAGGCGGCGCGGCCCCC
>CAJZGD010000291.1 GCA_915275065.1 uncultured Corynebacterium sp.
GTCGCCATCACCGCCAACGTCGCCTCCGGGGAAGCCGGCGGCAACCGCAACTGGTGCGCATCCATAATCACTAACGCGGTCGTATCATCATCCAGCCGCACAAACACGTGCGTCCAATGCTTTAAAATCCGCTTCGTCGCACAATCAAACCCCCGGGCAGCGGCCTCCGCCACCGGTGTCCGCTCCCGCAAAAACTCTAAAATCGCATAATCCAACGCAAACTTCCGCAAACTTGCATTATGCTCCCACTGCCACACCCCATCCTTAATCCGGCCCACTATGAGCCCATGCGCCGCAAACGAATCAGCCACAATCACACTATTCGTCACCGGATTAAACATCACCGGCGCCCCCGGATACCGGCCCTCAAAATACATTTGATGCTCCGTGGAAAAATAAAACGCATCCGCCACCACATTCGCAAACGTGAGCGAACTCACCACCCGGCGGGTCGTTAAATCCACCACCGTCCCCTCATCAAACGTCACCTTATCATCGGCGGTGGTCATGCCAATATTATTCGTCGCCCCAAACGCCGTCAGCGCCCGCTCCAACTCCATGGTCGCCGGCATATTCGCCAACCCCACACACAGCGCCGTATGCACATGCAACTTCGGCAACTGATCCGCATCAAGAATCGCAACATCAAACGAACCATCCGACTGCGGCACCAAAAAACACGGACCATTCCCCGCCAACGTCCGCGCCGCCTTAATCATGTCATCGCTCGGCCACGTCCCCAAGAACCGAAACTGCGGCTCATCCTTCCACTTCCACGTGGTCCGCCCCTGATCAATATAGGCCACAGTATGCGACGAAAACACGTGAGTCTTATTATCGTCCGTGGTCAATACCACCTCGTAACCATCAAGGCGAGGATTAAACTCGGTCTTCGTCACCGTGCCACGTTGCTTCAACGCATCATCAAACCCAGCCTGGGTGAGAAAACCATCAGCTACAACATCGCTCAGCGACAGCGGCGCAGTCAAAAACACTTTGGTACCACCATAACCTTTCTTGATCTGGACATAATTTAGCGCTTCAACTGGGCGAACGCCTCATGCACGAGTAAGATGGCATCCCCGTTACCTGCACTCTTACTATCTGCATCATCCGCCGCGGTGTGACAATAAGAGTAATAACGGTCAAGGGCTAGTTTAGCCGCTGTAGCGGCACATGCTAACTGAACCTGGGCAGCCAAGTCACTAAGCTCAGGATATAAGGCCTGAACCCTCGCTAGCACCCGCACCTTCAAATCCTCCCGCAATTCGTTATATTTCTCATGGCTGCGGGTATCAAACTGCTGCCGCAACAGCCGAAACGAATAAAACGACTCCAGTTCTGCATCCGGCACATCCAAGTGCATAATCACTGCCTGCTCCACCGCGGCAATCACACTAGTGTTCGCCCCCGGCGGCAACATCTCCATAGTATCAATGAGATTATCTACACAAAACACCGCAAACTCCATAATCGCATCTTCTTTCGAATCGAAATAATTATGGAAAGTACGCTGCGACACCCCCACCGCATTCGTGATCTCCGCAATACTCACAGCATCCGCGCCCCGGTTACGGGCCAATGCAGCAGTCGCCCGAGCCAAGGCGCGCCGGGTTGCTGCCTTTTTTGCTTGCCGAACTTCACCCACAATAATGACCTCCTACCTGCTTGTCGTACCCGCAATCGTGGGTGTTACTTCTCTATGATGAAAGAAAAATGTTGGAAAAAGCATTGGGGATGTCTACCCACTAATGGGGTGGGGTAACATAAGGTTCGTGAGATGAGGGCCTGTGTAAAAGATTTGTGGGAAGGGAAGCATGGTTTCGATTCTGATCACCGTAATCCTCTGTCTGCCACCCATTCTCTTGCTGCCGTCATCATTTGGGCTCCGACTCGATCACGAGCATATCGCACAAATTGTCGATATTAAACTTCGCTACCGCGCAGCAGGTATCATCATTGCCGTCATCGCTGCTGTGTGCGTGACCCTCATTCCGTTCCCCGGCAAGCTGGCCATCCCCCTCATGTTTATTGCTCTGCATTCGGCGAACTGGTTTGTGGCCCGCCGCAGTGTGCGCCGCCGGAAACTCGCCAACGGGTGGCTTGACGACGAAGAAACTAAAGTGCGCGAGGCCGGCCACTCGTTCATGCTTCCCGTTCTCACCCTCCCGCTCTACCTCTATACCGGCGGGTGGCTGGCGCTGCTCCTGGCCGCAATCTATCTGAATGCTAGTTGGGACAGCATGCCGGTGCAGATCCCCATTCATTTCGACCCAGGGTTTAAAGCCGATACGTGGGCGCCCCGAAACGGGGGATCCGTCTACTTCCTCACCTTCCTGGGTCTGGCCCTCAGCCTGGTGTTTTTACTCATCTGCCTGTTTATTCGCCTACCCTCCTTCACCAGGGGTAAGGCCTTCCGCACCTCCCACGTGGCCACCCTCGCCACCACCATTCATGCCCTCTCCTGGCTGCAATGCCTCATCACCCTAAGCTTCGCCTACAACCAGGTCGTCTACCTCCTGCCCGCCTTGCACGATTACGAAAAACCGGTGAGCATTGGTTCCCTGGTTGCCTGCGTCGTAATGTTTGTGGGTGGTCTGTGCTACGTGATACTCCAAACCGGCAGATACGAACATGCTGCCCGGCAACTCTTCCCCGACCAGCTTGACGACGATGACAAAAAATTCTACATCCTGGGAATGTTCTACTATAACCCCACCGACATGCGGGTGCTGGTGAACGATCGCTTTGGGGTGGGGCTAGATTTCAACTGGGCCAGATGGCAGTCCCAAGCCTTCATGCTGGTAGTGCTCGGCGTGATCGTTGCCGTCATTATCCCCGCGGCCTAAAAGCAAAACCTTGTCTCAGGCAGGTGAGGC
>CAJZGD010000292.1 GCA_915275065.1 uncultured Corynebacterium sp.
CACCGAGATCTACACTCTTTCCCTACACGACGCTCTTCCGATCTGGTCGCTCATTCCTTACCGGGTGCTGCGCGGCATTTACGACGATTCCAACTACCAGCCCACCAATAAAGATTCGGGTATCCAACACCCGGCGGTCAAAGTCATGGCGGAGTTCATGCGCACCGGCGTGTTCCCCGCCCGACAAAACGAAATAGTGGGCGAATCAATTGAAGAACGCGCACAATTGATTCGGTCGGCGTTGAATAAAACCAGTGGAGTGGCCAACCAGTTCATCCCCAGCACCACATTTGGGTTCCCGGGCGCGGCAGCGGCCAATAAACCCTGGGCGTTGCCGCCGGATCGGGAGTATGCTGCTAAAATGCCGTTCTATCGAGACTTTGCCCAAGACGTGGTGGAAATGTCGGCCCAATTGCATTCGCTTATCGACGAAGCCCAACGGGTGGCGGAACAGCCGCAACAAACCCAACCGGCGTTTGATCCCAATCAGCAGACTGCGGCGGCGCAGCCAAGCCCGAACGCGCCGAAAGAATTCGACTTTGGTGGTGGCATACTATGACATACAACGGAAATGCCAATGTGATCATCCTGGGCCACGGGAGCGTGTTCGAAGAAATTCGATCGCACGTGGCCGACCTGGTGGCCATGAACCAGGTGCGTCGATCGTTTTGGATCGACACCGCCACCGGCCTGTCCGACGCGGCGGTGCGGGTACTGGAGTACCGCGATGATGGCAGCCAGGCGTTTATCAACCTGGACCAGGCGCTGCGGGAAATCACCGGCGTGAAACTGGTGATCGCCCTCGACACCCTGGACGACATATCGGATCGCCAATTTGACGCCCTCGACACGTGGACGTACGCGATTGAAACCCGGGTGTCGGGTCGGGTATCTAAGGTGCGGCTCTTGGTGCCGCGCCTGCCCCTGCCCACCACCCCGGTGGAGTGGGATCGGTGGAGCGCCTGGTCCACCATAGCGATCGCCCCGGAAGACTCCGACAGCCCGCACTCGTCTGCTAGCCCCATCAACCACGCCGACGACCCATTTACCGTGGCCAAGGTGGTGGCGCCCACCATTGTGAGCCTCGCCGGCCTGTGGAGCAGCTCGACCAGCGTGCCCCTGCTGGAGGCCTCCGGTCAGGAAATCTCCTCCGGCCAAAGCGGCTCCTTCCGGCTGGCCCGCGCCTACCACCGCAGCGTGGATGCCTCCGAGGTGGAAGAAAAACTCCTCAAACGAGTCGTTGACATTAGCGAACAATTACCGCTCACCAACCTGGTTGATGGCCGGCAGGCCGTGTACATTAACGACGCCGGCCCCGTGAACGAATACGCGGAACGTCTGCTGCACCAACACCACAGCAGTCTCTTGAGCGCAATGATGCCGGAGAATAATCAGGGCACCATTCGGCAGGAGGGGTTCGCCGCGGTGCGGTCCTTCCTGAAAGAATTCTTCCTCGCCGTGGTGGGCACCCCCACCATGTGGAAGCAGGCCCTGACTAACACCGTGTCCGAGCGGGTGGCCAAGAACATTCAAAACGGCCTCTACGGGGAGAAATCCGTGGTGGAGGTCGTGATCGGTAATTCCTCCGGCAAGTCCGTGTCCCTGGATAACCTGCAAAACAGTTCGCTCATGATTCAGGAGCGCACCCGCCAGCAGGGGTTTGTGGTGGAGCCGCCCCCTAGCCTGTCGGTGCTGTGGGAGGGGTACACCAGTGCGGCGCTCACCTTGGTGGATGGGGCGGACCGGCTGCAAGACGACCTGGCCGGTCCCCGCGACCACAACGGCAACCCGGCAATTGTGCGCAAGGGAAATGATTCCGTGCCGGATGTGGCGGAATCCTTCGACGGCTACCATCCGGTGCTGGCCGACATTTCCGGCATGTCCCCGGAGGATTCCCGGGTGCTGCCCTTTGATGTGTATGGTGCGCAACGGTTTAAGAGTGAGTTGGATTACGCCCTGTCCCAAACCGCGGACGCCTCCGTGACCCGGGTCAATAATGAGTTCGCGGCCTGGCGGGAGAAAATGTCCACCAGTTTTGCCTGGCGCACCGGGGAAAAACTCCTTGGCCTGCTGGATCAGGCCCGGACCAATGCCCGGAACTCCTGGTATCGGCTGGGCGAATTGCAGCACTATCTGAAGGAATTCACCAGCCGGGACTATGATGCCGAAAACCGGAAGCTGGTTAAAACTCTCCGGTCGCTCTCCTTCGTTTGGGCGGTGTTGTTCTTCATCGAGATTTACTGCACCGGCCGCTATTACCAGCCGGATTGGCGGTTTTTCCTGCCCAGTTGGGAAGGCATTGATTGGCGGTGGGCCCTGTTTTTGGTGTTCATCACCACGGTCGTCATTATGGGCATCCAAATGCAGATTTTCATGCGTGCCAGACGCGGCATCATTGACGAGATCGAACGCAAGAAACTGTTGGAAAGTAACCTCACCATTGCGAGCGATAATTATCTCAATGCGAATAATGATGTGGTGCGGATTGCCTCGGCCTATTATCAGTTCCTGTCGTGGAGCACCCTGTTGGGGCGGGTGATCTCTCAACCGTTCGGCAAACCCCACAAGGAGGCGTCGGCCCCGCCCATCCCCACCGACGGTATGCCCCGCTCTACCCAGTTGGGGCGCGCCGTTGTGGACGATAACGCCATGGTGTCCCTGGTGAATGATGTGCGGTCGAAGATGTTCCAAACCAGTTGGGCAGGCACCGCGCTCACTGCTTTTGTCGATGATGTGTTTACCATCATTAAGCAGAAGGAGGGCATTAATCCGTCCCGCATCAAGGAGCTGTATGGGCAGCCGGGGTTCCGTAGCAATTCCACCCTGGACCGGTTGTGCACGTGGGCCATTGGGCCGGAAATGGCGGCCCG
>CAJZGD010000293.1 GCA_915275065.1 uncultured Corynebacterium sp.
GGCCGCCACCGGTGTCCCCGGCGGGGTCGCAATCCCCCACTGCCGGTCCGCATCCGTCACGGAGCCAACCTTAGCGTTTGCCCGATTAAAAAACCCCGTGGACTTCAGCGGTCCCGATGGGGCTGCGAACTTAGTGTTTATGATCGCCGCCCCCGACGGTGCCGGCAAGGCTCACCTGAAGATCTTGTCTAAGTTGGCCCGTAACCTGGTGCGCAAGGAATTCATTGAGGCATTGCGTGGTGCGGAAACCAAGGAAGAACTCGTGGAATTGGTCACTGATGTGGTGGCCGGCGCCCCGAAGAAAGCCCCGGCGGATGAGCCTGATGCGGCCAGCGCCAAGGACGATGACGGCCTGACGCTTGTTGCTATCACCGCCTGCCCCACCGGCATTGCCCACACCTACATGGCTGCCGACGCCCTGGCCATCGCCGCAAAAGAAATGCCCGGCGTGACTCTGCATGTGGAAACCCAGGGTTCTTCCTCAATCACACCGTTGCCGGAAGACATTGTGAAGAAGGCGGATGCCGTGATCTTTGCCACCGAAATTGGGGTGAAGGATCGGCAGCGGTTCGCCGGCAAACCGGTGATCGAGTCTGGCGTGAAGCGTGCCATTAACGAACCAGTCAAGATGCTGGAAGAGGCTGTCGCAGCTGCGAAGAATCCCAACGCCCCGAAGGTGGCAGCTGGGGGCGGCGGCTCATCATCCTCCGAAAGCAGCGAGGCTGCCGAAGGCGGGTTGAGCGTCGGCAAGCGCATGCAACAAGCCGTGATGACCGGCGTGTCCTACATGGTGCCATTCGTTGCCGCCGGCGGTCTGCTGCTTGCGCTGGGCTTCCTCATTGGCGGCTACCAGATCGGCGAACAAGTCAACGGTATCGATCCGTGGAAGCAATTCGTCACCGAATACTCCCTGACCAATTTGCCGCCCACCACCGTTGATTTCGATGGTAAGGAAGTAGCATTCGCATACCCAGCCATTGCCTTGTACTTGGGTTCGGTGCTCTTTGCCACTGGTCAGGCCGCCATGGGCTTCGTCGTGGCCGCCCTGTCCGGTTACATTTCCTACGCCATGGCTGGTCGCCCGGGTATCGCCCCCGGTTTCGTCGGTGGTGCTATCTCGGTGACCTTGGGTGCCGGCTTCATCGGTGGCCTGGTGACTGGTCTGCTGTCCGGTGCTGTTGCCATGTGGTTGGGCAACCAAAAGGTACCGAAGGTGCTGCAATCCCTCATGCCGGTGGTGATTATTCCGCTGGGTACCTCGCTGGCCGTCGGTCTCGTGATGTTCCTGCTGTTGGGTCGACCGCTGGCGGCCATTCTCAATGGTCTGCAAAACTGGTTGACTTCCATGTCCGGCAGCTCCGCCCTGCTATTGGGTGTGATTCTCGGCCTGATGATGTGCTTCGACCTGGGTGGCCCGGTGAACAAGGCAGCCTACCTGTTTGCTACCGCCGGCCTGTCTACCGGTGATGAAGCATCGTTGAAGATCATGGCCGCCGTCATGGGTGCCGGCATGATCCCACCGATCGCCCTGTCGATCGCCACCATGCTGCGCAAGAACCTGTTCACCGCCGCCGAGCAAGAAAACGGCAAGTCCGCCTGGCTGTTGGGCCTGTCGTTTATCTCCGAGGGCGCCATCCCATTTGCCGCATCCGACCCGCTGCGGGTGATTCCGGCAACCATGGCTGGTGGTGCGGTCACCGGTGCTCTCTCCATGGTGTTGGGTGTGGGATCACGCGCCCCGCACGGCGGTATCTTCGTGTTCTTCGCCATTAGCCCGCTGATTGGCTGGATCATTGCCCTGGTCGCCGGCATTGCGGTATCCACGGTACTGATTATTGTTCTGAAGCAGTTCTGGCCAAATAAGACCCTCATGGCCCAGGCCGCCAAGGATACCGCCCAGGCAGCTGCTGCATAGTGACTGCATCATAATACGGGTTTTCCCAGTTCATCGCCCATTTTGTGGCAATGATGGAAAATCCGTATGTGTGAAATACCAAATACTTTGCCCATTTTGTGGCGGTTACCTCTAAAACCTCATAGAATCGGGCACAGACGTTGGGAAGAAAAACTTCCTACGTAAACGAAAAATAATCCCGTCTGCATCACATGAGTCAGACACTACGAAAGGACCATCTATGGCCTCCAAGACTGTCGTCGTCGGTTCCCAGGTTGGGCTGCATGCTCGTCCCGCTTCCATCATCGCCGAAGCAGCTGGTGAATATGATGAGGAGATCTTCCTGTTCCTCGAAGGCGAAGAGGATGATGAAACCGATGCTGCTTCCTCGCTGATGATTATGGCGCTTGGTGCCGAAAAGGGCGACAAGGTCACCGTCAAGTCTGATAATGCTGAGGCAGTGGAGAAGATCGCCGCACTCATCGAGCAGGATCTCGACGCCTAATAGTCGAACCTTCACGCAGAAAACCCCACCTGATGGTTCATGTTCTTTGAACCACCGGTGGGGTTTTGAGCATTTTTCACTACCGCATCGAGGTGGCGTCAGCGCACGGGCACGGCGTCGATAAAGGTACCCCAGGTCAGCGGCATTCCCGGGCGGTAGGCCAAATCAATTGCATGATTCGTGTTTAACACATGCAGGTTGCAGCGTGCCCCCACCGCCAGTGTGCCCACCGCCGGCCGGCCCTGCGGGTCCACTCCCCCACCCACATCATGTCGGCGTAATGCCTTCGCCCCGCCCCGGGTGGCCGCGGTGATGGCCTCATCCAGGCTGAGCCTCATTTGCAACACTGCGGTGGCCACGCAGAAATTCATCGACGACGTGTATGAGGTGCCCGGGTTGAGATTCGATGCGATAGCCACATGGGCCCCGGCATCGAGCAGCTGCCGGGCCGGGGCGAAC
>CAJZGD010000294.1 GCA_915275065.1 uncultured Corynebacterium sp.
TACACGACGCTCTCCCGATCTAGCCGAATGCGGCGGGGCTAGCGTTTTACGATCGCGTCATCGACGAATTGCTTGCACACAATATTGTGCCGTTGGTAACGCTCAGCCACTACGAGCTGCCGCTGCACTTGGCGCAGGAGTACGGCGGGTGGACGAACCGGAAGCTCATTGGGTTCTACGAGAATTTCGCCCGAACGGTCTTTGAGCACTTCCGGGGGCGGGTGCAGTATTGGCTCACGTTTAATGAGATCAATTCGATTCTGCACTTCCCCATCCTGGCCGGGATCATGAACACTACCGACAAACAGGATCTCTACCAGGCGATTCACCATGAGCTGGTGGCCTCGGCTCGGGTGACGAAGATCGCCCACGAGGTGGACGCTACCAATAAGATTGGTTGCATGATTCTGGCGATGCCGCGCTATCCGCTCACCCCGAACCCTGACGATGTGTGGGCCGCGCTCGATGCCGCCCATGACGATTTCACGTTCGGCGACGTGCATTGCCGCGGCACCTACCCCGGCTATTTCCTGCGCAAGCTGCGGGAGGCTGGCATCGAGCTCGATATTACCGAGCAGGACCGTATTGACCTGCGCAACACGGTGGATTTCGTGTCGTTCTCCTACTACATGTCCGTGTGCGAGTCGGCGACGGACACCACGCGCGGCCCCGGTAATCTCATCGGCGGCGTCCCCAACCCCACACTCGCGGCGTCGCAGTGGGGGTGGCAGATCGACCCGGTGGGCCTGCGCATCATCCTCAACGAGTATTGGGATCGGTGGCAAAAACCCCTGTTTATTGTGGAAAACGGCTTGGGTGCCCGCGACGAGCTTGTCGACGGCACGGTGGCCGACGATTACCGGATCTCCTACATGAATGACCATTTGGTGCAGGTCGGCGAGGCGATAAGCGACGGCGTGGAAGTGCTGGGCTACACCTCCTGGGGGTGCATCGACCTGGTGTCCATGTCCACTGCGGAAATGTCCAAACGCTACGGCTTCATTTACGTTGATCGCAATGATGATGGTTCGGGCACGCTGCAACGGTATCGGAAGAAGTCGTTCTACTGGTACAAGGATGTGATCGCCAGCAATGGGGCCACGCTCACACCATGATGGATGCCCTGCTCACCGAACTCAACCGGTCGGACCTGGACTTTATTGATGCACCCGCGCTGGCCCACCAGTTGCAAACCCTGCCGCAGAAGCGAAGGCCAGCTGCACCGGTCCGGGACGTGTCGTCCTGGTTTCCCACCGAATACCGGGTGGCGCAACGGCTGATCGCACATCACCTGGGGAATGCCGACCCTAATCTGGTGGCATTGCACCTGGTGGCGGCCAGTGTTGTCGGCGGCACCGTGGCGGACGCCCACCTCATGGCCGCCGAACTCGACCACATCACCCGCCTGCTGCCGGTGCAAATGGGCATGAAGTTCCTCACCCACGTGCGGCTGTTTCTCACCCGGGTGTTGGGCGGCCAGCAGTTAGACACCGGGTTGAGCGCGGTGCGGGCTTCCCTGATGGCAAACCACCCCGAGGCCATGCGGGTGGGCTGCAACATTGCACGCCTGGTGGCCGACGACCTGGGGGTGGACATCACCGAGGACGAGGAAACCTTCCTCGCCCTGCACGCGGCCCGGCTACTTGACCACTAGGTTCACCATGCGACCGGGCACCACGATCTGCTTCACCACCGTCTTGTCCGCAATGTGGGATTGGATGGTGGCGTCGGCAAGCGCGATGGCGGCAATCTGGTCGCGGTCGGCCTCGGTGGGAACCATGATGCGGCTGCGCACCTTGCCGTTGATCTGCACCGGCAATTCGATTTCATCATCAACCAGCCACTTCTCATCGAAGGTGGGGAAGTTGGCATAGGTGATGGTATCGTCGTGGCCCAGTCGCTGCCACAGTTCCTCGGCGATGTGGGGGGCGATCGGGGCGATCATGATGACGATCGGGGTGACGGCCGCCCGCGGCACCGGGGTGGTGGCGAAATGCTTGGTCAGGAAGTTCACGTACTCGATCGCCTTGGCCACCACGGTGTTGAGCCGCAGGTTTTCGTAGTCGTCCCGGATGCCGGCGATGGTGCGGTGGAGTGCCTTGGCGGTGTCGTCGTCAAGTTCCGCGTCGGAGACGGTCACATCGCCGGTTTCCTCATCCACCACCAGGCGCCACAGGCGTTGCAGGAACCGTTGGGCGCCCACAACATCCTTGGTGGCCCAGGGTCGTGACGTATCCAGGGGACCCATCGCCATTTCATAAACCCGCAGGGTGTCGGCACCGTAATTGTCGCAAATCTCGTCGGGGCTTACCGAATTTTTGAGCGACTTGCCCATCTTGCCGTACTCCTGGGTGACCTCTTCACCCTGGTAGTAGAACTTGCCGTCGCGCTCCTCAACCTCGGCGGCGGGCACGTACACGCCCCGGGAATCCGTGTAGGCGAACGCCTGAATGTAGCCCTGGTTATACAGGCGGCGGTATGGCTCGTAGGAGGAAACATAGCCCAGGTCAAACAGGACTTTATGCCAGAACCGGGCGTACATGAGGTGCAGCACCGCGTGTTCGACGCCGCCTACATACAGGTCGACGCCACCGCAGTCGCCGGGGGATTGGGGGCCGGTCCAGTACCGTTCGTTTTCCAGGGCACAGAACTCATCGGGATTCTGCGGATCAATGTAGCGCAGCTGGTACCAGGAGGAGCCGGCCCACTGCGGCATGACATTGGTGTCCCGCCGATAGTGCTTCAGGCCATCACCCAGGTCCAATTCCACATTCACCCAGTCGGTGGCCTTGGCCAGCGGGGGGTGGGGGACGGAATCGGCGTCGTCCGGGGCGAAGGACAGATCGGAAGAGCGTCG
>CAJZGD010000295.1 GCA_915275065.1 uncultured Corynebacterium sp.
CGCCCCGGCCGGGGTGGCGGTGTGGCGGAAAACCGCACTTCGGCAGATCACCGTGCGGTGCGGGGTGGCGGCACCCGCACAGCTCACGGACCTGTCGCAGCTTGAGGAGGTTGCGGGGGTGAAATGGTTGCAGGTGGTAGACACCACTCCCGGCTCCACGCTACAAACATGGTACACAACAGATCGGGATAAGGTGGTGGCGGTCACGGCCGACGGTGAGGCGCTGCAGTCACATTCCATGCCGGAAGTAATCACCGCATTCTCCGATGCGCTGGCAGCGCTCCCCGCGGGTTCGGCGAACCGGTCGCCGGTACCCCTTTCGGAGCTGCCCGCGGCCGAGGGAGAGGACACGTCGAAATGCGACGGGCTGCTCTCCACCCTGCCAGAGACGATTGATGCTGGCGGGACCCAGTATTCGCGGGCGAAACAGCCGTCCGGGGCGCCGGAGTTAGCGGCGTGGACCGCGCCGGGGGCGGAGCCCATCGTGGTGCGGTGCGGGGTGGAGTTCCCAACAGCCTATGAGGCGGGGGCCCGATTATCGCAAGTCAATGACACGCCCTGGTTTGAGGACACCACATTAGGCAATGGGACCACCGCATCCGTGTGGTATGCGGTGGATGCCCACCCGGTGGTGGTGCTCTCCGCCCCACAAGCAGCCGCACAGTCCGCATTGGTGCAGGTGAGTGCGGCAATCCGGTCGAAACTCTAGGTGCAGCCTGCGCATGCTTGACGACGCCGAAACGAGCAAGGTCTTGAAAAAGTGATATCACATTAATATAATGTGATATCAGATTAATTCTTCGCTTGTTAGGAGCCCCCAATGTCCACACCAGACATCACCGCCACCCCGGTTGGCCACAGCGGCACCGCTGTCGACATCACCGAACGCAAATCCTGGTCCGGGGGAGGCGGACTCGCCACCATCATCATCCTCATCAGCATCATCCTCATCGCCCCCGCGATTTTCCTCATCGGCACCACCGCCAACAAACTCGACGCAGGCACCATCAGCGTCCCCCTGGGTGTTGCGCTCGTACTGGCCGGCGCCTGCTGCTTCATCCTCAGCCTTCTCGGGCTCACCAGCGTACGCATCATCAGCCCCGGCGAAACCCGAGTCATCCAATTCTTCGGACGCTACATCGGCACCATCCGCCACACCGGACTCCGGGCCATCCCCCCACTCAGCAACCCCACCAAAGTCAGCATCAAAGTCCGCAACTTTGAAACCAACACCATCAAAGTCAACGACCTCAACGGCAACCCCATCAACATCGGCGCCATCGTCGTCTGGCAGGTCGCCGACACCGCCAAAGCCACCTTCGCCGTAGAAAACGTCGACGACTTCATCCACTCCCAAGCCGAATCCGCCCTCCGGCACGTCGCCACCACCCACCCCTACGACTCCACCGACACCACCACCATCCCCTCACTCTCCGGGTCCACCGACATTGTTTCCGCCGAACTCGCAGAAGAAGTCGCAGCCCGCGCCACCATAGCCGGCCTGGAAATCATCGAAACCCGCATCTCCAGCCTGGCCTACGCCCCCGAAATCGCCCAATCCATGCTGCAACGCCAACAAGCAGCCGCCATCGTCGACGCCCGCGAAACCATTGTTGACGGCGCCGTATCCATGGTAGAAACCGCCCTCAGCCAACTCGACGAACGAGACATCGTCGACCTCGACCCGGAACGCCGCGCCACCATGGTCTCTAACCTGCTCGTGGTATTGTGTTCGGACAACAATGCTCAACCCGTCATCAACACCGGATCCCTCTATACCTAAACCATGCCCCGAAAAAGCGTGCCGCTTCGCATCGACCCAGCCGTCTACAACGCCATAGCCGCCTGGGCCAACCAGGAAATGCGCAGCGTCAATGCCCAAATAGAGATGATGTTGCGCGAAAACCTCCGCAAAGCCGGCCGCCTCCCCAAAGACACCGGGGAAATCCCCAAACGCGGCCGGCCCAAAAACCCCAAATCTACAACCTAGCCAAGCACTCCCCTACGCCAACGCCCGAGCGATCAACGTATCCAACAACTCGGCATACGGCACCCCCGATGCCGCAAACACCTGCGGATACATCGAAATCGGCGTGAACCCGGGCATGGTGTTCACCTCATTGAGCACCGGCCCGGCCGGGGTCACAAAGAAATCCACCCGGGCCAACCCGGAACACTGCAACGCCTGAAACGCCTCCCGGGCAAGCGACTGAATCAGCCGCGTCGCCGCGTCGTCAAGCGGAGCCGGAATCATCGCCGAAACATCACCATCAACATATTTCGCATCAAACCCATAAAACCCCTCATGGCCCACCGACGTATTCACCAACTGCGCCGGCACCGACGCCACCACCGTGCCATCCGGGTACTCCAGCACCCCACACTCCACCTCGTCGCCGATGATCTCTGACTCCACAATCACCTTCGTGTCATACTGACGAGCCTCACGCAACGCCGCATCCATGTCCTCCCACCGGGTCACCCGGCTAATCCCAATCGACGATCCCCCCCTAGCCGGCTTCACATACACCGGCAACCCCAACAACTGACAATCAGCCTGGGTGAGCGTCTCCTCCCCCCGCAAAATGACTTCCTTCCCCACCGGCAGGCCCTCAGCAGCCAACAGCTTCTTCGTGTACTCCTTATCCATGCCGCACGCCGACGACAACACCCCCGTGCCCACATACGGAACCCCCGACAATTCAAACAACCCCTGAATCGTCCCGTCTTCCCCATACAGCCCATGCAACACGGGGAAAATCACATCCACCGTCACATGCTCCGAACCGTCCGCAAACCGGAACTGCCCCCGCCGCGCCGGGTC
>CAJZGD010000296.1 GCA_915275065.1 uncultured Corynebacterium sp.
AGGATGGGTCATTCAACCAAAGTTTCAAAGAATATTACGAAGTAACATAGCAGGCAGGCCACCCACCATTGCCAGCTAAAACCAACCTTGACGTAGTTACTAGCCTCCCATCAGGAAATAACTACATAAAACTCTCGGGGCACTCATATGTTGCTTATTATTTGCTGCACCATTATCAATAAGCATCAGACTTCTTATGTATGAAGATTCCCATATCAACCAGGTTTCATTCACCACGCACCGTCACCCCAAAAATATTTAAGATGTGATATTCGTCATGTAGGTGATATGCAGCCTCAAAAAGCTCATTCCCGAACCGAAACACGCACCCACAAAACACACTCACCTCCCCACTGCACCCCGACAATCCAACACCCCACACCGCCAAGGAAGCCTATTCAACCGCTAGAAATCATCCCCGCACCAGCAGACGGCAAATCAGAAAAACACGCCACCCACCTTAACTCCCAAAGAAGAGTCATGAGTTATTAATGCCCTGGGTGATAAAGCCCCATTTACCAGCAGCTGAATAAGTCTCAGCAAATCAACGCTTCATCGCGTGCACCCAGCAGATTGAGGCACGCCAAATACATTGGATATTTGGCAACCCACGCTTGTCGACGTCGCAAAGCGATAGCACTCATGTTCTAAATCTGGTGTCAGAGGTGTCCACGCACTCTTGTACCCTGATAAACCATGAACACCAAACACCAAGTCCTCCTCGCCGAAGAACAATACGCAACCGAATTAGCCTTCCTCGCCGCCTACGACCAAGGGCCCAAGCCACCAGGCTGGCTGCTTACCCCCCGCGCCGTCGTCACCTTCGTCTGCGGTGAAACCGGACTCCGACTAGACAAAGACGCCAAAACCGAACACCCCGAACTACCAGCCCGAATGGACATCACCGCCAAATTCATTGGCGACCGGTCCCTCGTCGAACGCTGCGTCGTCACCCTCGCCGGCAGCCGGGCACTCATGCTGGTAGGCGAACCCGGAACCGCAAAATCCATGCTCTCCGAACTCCTCGCCGCCGCCATCTGCGGCTCCAGCGAACTCACCGTCCAAGGCAGCGCCGGCACCACCGAAGACCAACTCCGCTACGGCTGGAACTACGCCATGCTGCTAGCCCACGGGCCCAGCACCGAAGCACTCGTCCCATCACCCGTCCTCCAAGCCATGACCACCGGCAAAGTCGCCCGCATCGAAGAAATCACCCGATGCCAACCCGAAATCCAAGACGCACTCGTCCCCATCCTCTCCGAACGCCGCATGGCCATACCCGAACTCGGCGAACACTCCGAAGCCGCCCGCGAAGGCTTCTGCGTCATCGCCACCGCCAACCTTAGGGACAAAGGCGTCAGCGAAATGAGCGCCGCACTCAAACGACGCTTCAACTTCGAACACATCGACCCCATCGCCGACCGGAACGTAGAAGTCAACCTCGTAAAAACCAAAACCCAACAAGCCATCGACAAAGCACAAGCCCAAGGCACCGTCGACACCGTGGTCGTGGAAACTCTCGTCACCATCTTCCGGGACCTCCGCCAGGGGCTCACCACCGAAGGTTGGGCGGTCGAAAAACCCGGCAGCATCATGTCCACCGCCGAAGCCGTCGCTATCTCCTCCTCCATCGCATTAAGCTCCGTCTACTTCCCCCTCAATGAATCTGCCGTCAGTCTCATTCCCGGTCACTTGCTCGGTGCAGTTCGCAAAGACGACGACAAAGACGCCACCCGGCTACAAGCCTATTGGGACTCCGTTGTTCGCCGCCGCGCCAAAAAATCCGCCATCAAGGGCGCTGATGCGAAGGCCTGGCAACTTCTGTGGGATCGTCGGGAAGACGTGATGGCCCAATGACCGAACAACACATCCTCGACCAACTCGAACGAGTGGTCGAAAAAGAATACATCTTCGGGGTGCGGCACCACTCGCCAGCCTGCGCCCATGCCGTGGTGCAGGCTGCCGAAGCCCTCCAACCAGAAGCCATCGCCGTGGAAATGCCGGCCGACACCAAACCCATGCTCCCATGGATCGTCCACGACGACACCAAGGCGCCCATCGCCCTGGCCGTGGCCGCCGAAAACACCCAACTCGGCTTCTACCCCTTCGCCGACTTTTCACCCGAACTCGCAATCATGCGCTGGGCGCATCGAAATAATGTTCCCATCCACCTCATCGACCTGCCGGTCGGCGCACCCCCGCCCGCAGACCCCGACGAACCAATAGCCACCGATGCGGACCCACAGCCGCCCGTCGATGTGGACAAACTCGTTAGCGCCGAAGCCTGGGACACCAAAGTCGAAACCCTCGCCGTCGGCGCCCGCTGGCAAGACGTCCGCCGGGCCGCCCTCGCCGTCGGAGTGGGCACCCGCCTGGCCGAACCGGGCGTTGACCCCTACCATGCGCGCCGAGAGGCACACATGCGGGCGCGGCTTGCCGAACTGGGGGAGAAAACCCTGGTGGTGGTGGGCTCCTACCACTGCCTTGGGCTGTTGGATGGCGAGCCTGAGGTGCCCGCCACCGTCTCCCCGGTGAACATGTCACTCGTCCGCTATAGTTTTGCGCAATTGGATTCCCGGTCGGGGTACGCCTCCGGCATTAGGGACCCCTACTGGCAGCAACGCATGCTCGGCATCACTTCGGCCGGGGTGACGGATCTTATCAACGATGTCATTGTGGACGTGGCGCGGGAATGCCGCACCCAGGGCGAACCCGCCGGCACCGGGGAAATCGCCGAAGCTATCCGCTGCGCCCATGACCTCGCCCGCCTGCGTGGCCTGAGATCGGAAGAGCGGTTCAGCAGGAATGCCGAGACCG
>CAJZGD010000297.1 GCA_915275065.1 uncultured Corynebacterium sp.
TCCTGCTGAACCGCTCTTCCGATCTGCGGTCATGAGCGCCTCGTAGCGGGCCTCTCGCGCCTGGGCCTCAATATTCCCCGGCTTGACCTGCACTTTCACGCTCCGAGCTTCGGCCCCTAGGCTGCGGGCCGTCGCCACCGCCCGGGCCGCCACCGTCGCGGACTCTGGCTGCAACCCGTGGTCGACGCACAGGGCCAACACGTTCCTCCCATCCGCCAGGGCCGCTGCGACCAGGCCGAGAGAATCCGCGCCACCGGACAACCCGATCAGTACCGGATCCTCCGAAGCCAATGCCCGCACCGCTCGACGCAGCTTCAGGAAGGCCGGGCTGCGATCCGGCCAAAAGGGCTGGGGCCGCCGCGGTGAACCCGCCCCTGCCTGTCCCGGCACTGGCCCCCGCCCCAAACCCAACCCCCGCTGAAGCGGTGCCGATTCCTCCTGCGATGTCATGGGCCTCCCCTCCCTCTGCTCAGACTTAGCTAGCTGGATCGAACCGCGCTGGCCAGTTCGTCCATGGCCGACCGCGCCTCCAGGATTGGGGCGTCATTAGAGATAACCGCAAAGGTGTACACTCGGCCGGA
This sequence comes from uncultured Corynebacterium sp., assembly GCA_915275065.1. Taxonomy (GTDB): domain Bacteria; phylum Actinomycetota; class Actinomycetes; order Mycobacteriales; family Mycobacteriaceae; genus Corynebacterium. The sequence continues at coordinate 582 of CAJZGD010000297.1, forward strand.
TTCGGATAATATCGTCCCCACCAGGGCAGACGTGTCGGTCAGGGTGCCGGTTTTAGCTCGAACATATCCGCGACCCCGCAGGGTTGTGTAGCGTGATTCCAGGGTGCCGGTCCCGGCCGCCACCGGCAGTGTGGCCAGGATGGGCGAGAGTCGGGAGTTGTCCTTGGCGGCGGCGAACATCAGGGAGTCCAGGAATTCGGCGGAGATTCGGTTGGCTTTGGACATGCCGGAGTTGTCGAAAAGTTTCAGGTCAGCGGGGATTTGGAAATGCTCCCCCAGTACACGGAGGGTTTCGCCCACCGGATCGCTACCGCTGAGTTCCCGGCCCACGGCCTCGGCCATAACATTGTCCGAGGTCTCCATGAGTTTCTCGATGCGCTCCCGCAGGGTTGGGGATTCCACCTTGGCCAGCTCCTTCACGCCCTCACCCACAGGCACGGTGCCTTCGGCCTTAGAGAACGCGGTCACGCCGAGTTCCCGGGCCACGGCGCCGGCCACGTCAAGTGCCGGAGTGTTTGATCTGGGCACATCCCCGCTGCGGGCCCCGTTCAAACGGCCGCCGTAAATCATGGCGGGTTCCATGGGGGCGATGAAGCCTTCGGCAATGTTTTCGCGTCCCCAGGATTCTATAAAGCTGGGGGCGGTCCAGGCGGAGGTGTCGATTTGGATTTGCTTCACGCCGGGGAGGTTTTTGCGTATTTGTTCGGCCAGGTCTTTGATGGTTTCATAGGTCATCCAGACGTCACCGGCGGCCTTGATGACGGCAATATCGGACCCGGATTGCACGACCCGGGTGGTGATTCTATCGTCCAGGTCCAGCTTGAGAAGCGCTGCGCTGACGGTCAACACCTTGGTGGAGGATGCCGGCAAGAGGGGCAGTTGCGGGTTTTTGGCCAGCACAACATTGCCGGTGGCAACGTCCCGGAATTGGATGGAGGCTTTGCCGAGGCGCGCGTCGTCAAGCATGGGGGCGAGGTTGGCGAGGTTGGGTTCGCCCTCCGGGTTTTTGAGGGGGAATGCGACAGGTTTAGCGTCGACAAGCTGTGGCGCTGGATCGTAATAGAGCCGGTTTTTCTCGGTCACAATCACACCGGTCACCGCAGTTGCTACCACTGCTACGGTGGCCACTGCGGTCGCCACCCACCATTTTGCGTTTTTCATCTCTTATAGACTAACGCAGCACATGGCGGGGTAGAATATCCGAGGGTGGAAAGCCCACCACACAGCTGCAAAGGAGTGCCGCATGAGCATTGAAGTAACCATCGAAATCCCCAAAGGTTCCCGCAATAAATACGAGGTAGACCACGAAACCGGCAAGATTTACCTGGACCGCTACCTATTTACCCCCATGGCCTATCCGCTCGACTACGGGTTCATTGACGGCACCCTCGGCGAGGACGGCGATCCGCTGGATGCCCTCGTGATTCTGCCCGAGCCGGTACTGCCCGGCGTGATCGTGCCCGCCCGCGTGCTCGGCGTGTTCAAGATGACTGATGAGGCCGGCGGCGACGACAAGCTCCTGTGCGTCATTGATGATCCCCGCTGGGCACACCTGCAGGATATTGAGGATGTTTCCCAGTTCCAGCGCGACGAGATCGAGCACTTCTTCGTGCACTACAAGGACCTGGAGCCGAACAAGGAGGTTACGGGATCCGGCTGGGGCAATAAGGCTGAGGCAGAAAAGATCCACGCCGACGCTCTCGCCCGTTATAAGTCCTAAGCTTTACGACGCCCACCGCTCGGGGTGAGAAGCCAGTGCATGTGTAGCTGACCTCTCACCCCGCTCATTGAAGGAAAACCCATGAACAACGTCACCGTATCCGAAGTACCAGCAGACGCCCAAATCATTGACGTGCGTGAACCCTCCGAGTATGCGCAGGGACACGCCCAAGGCGCCGTCAATATTCCCCTCGGCTCCGTGGTGGAGCGCTCCGGGGAATTAGACACCTCCAGGGACGTCTATGTGATCTGCCAATTGGGTGGTCGCAGCGCCAAGGCCGCCGAGGCCTTGGAGTCCCATCTGAAGCCCCAAAGCTTTACGATCCACAACATCTCCGGCGGCACCGAAGCCTGGATTGCAGCTGGCCTGCCCACCGCATAGCCGCAGCCAGCCCGAGCCCGCCTTCACCTGCTGCTGCATAGCCGCGCCGCCGCGCTGGGCCCCACGCTTCATCCCTTTAACATACCGGATCTTAGCAAATACACTAAAATCTTGCTCG
>CAJZGD010000298.1 GCA_915275065.1 uncultured Corynebacterium sp.
GGCTGCCGCAGCGGACGAGCAGTAAGCCGTCAAGCTAACGTAACGAAACCCGTGCCCCACAGAACAGCGGTGGCGCGGGTTTTTCGATGCCATGGTGGTTGCGGTCGGCGTTGGGGCGGCGACCGGTTGGTTAATTGCGGGGGAGAAGGTTGGCATTCGAAAGGTTTATTTCCCCGTTAGCGGGTTTCGGTGCTGGGGTAATGCCCTGATAGCCCGGCACCGGTTTGGTGACCTTCACCACAAGGTGTACGAGCGATGCGGTAATGAATTCCACGAAACCGATTGCGCGAGTAGAGCAATTCGCCGCGGCTTGATTCGTGGTTTGCCCCAGCTGGGTGGGCAGCATCGGGGTAGACGAGGAGCATCTTTGGGCTTCTTGCTCGCTGGTGTGCCCGGCGTTATAGACGTCTTGCGACCACTTGAGGATTCCCACTTCGAATGGTTTTGGTACCTGGTGTGGGTTTTGTGCCGCCTGCGATGCGGGGGCAGGCTGGGGAAATGATTGAGCCATGGCGGCGGTGGGGGTGATGATGCCGCCGCAGAGCATGAGAGTCGCAACATAATATGTGGCGCGCTTCATCGGGGAAGCTCCTTACAGCAAGGGGAATTCGAACTACTACACTGTTGACAATAATCAATAGATTTCACATCAAAACTGCTAGCCCCTATACGGGGGTGATATCACTGGTGCGATGTGGGTATTTCGGAAATTGAAGGTGGGGTATTGGGGTGGCCTGCGCGGGACATTGTCATGTCACGCTGGGGGAATTGTGACGTACTTCCCCTATATGGGGAGATTATGACTGTCGTAACGCATTATAGTTTTTCACTTACCTTTTATGGTAGGGTTGGCTAACCTTACAAACTAATGATTGAGGTGACTGATGCCGACATTCCACTATCCGCCCGCGTCTCTGCACGACCGCTTGGTGACCCAACAAATTGATTGGGATCAAATCGACCCGAACGGTATTGCCGATGATGGCGATTTTTGGTGTATTCCCGCTGGCTGGGACACCATTCCCATGGGTTGGGGGTCAGAGGGGACGGTGTGGGTGTCTCCTGAAGACAACGGGTGGTTTACCCAAATGGCGACGGTGACTACCTGGCGGCTTCGAGATACCCGATATCATCCGCAATTGATCGAAAACCTCATCGACGAAATCCCCGAGGGGGCGCAGCAATACCATTACGATCGGGATGCGCAGATCGTTGGTGTGAAAGCTTGCTCCGCCACCTCAGTCATGGAATTTGGTTTCAACCACTCCCATTTCTGCGGGGGTACCTTCCACAGCAAATCCAAGATTGACCTGTTTGAAGACATTCCCACCGGTGATGTGTTCCTGGTGCAGCGAACCAGCGTGTGGGTGGAGGGTCAACAAGAGCTGGAATTCGGGCTCTGGACTGCCGCTGAAGGCATCTACTCCCATTATTAAAGAGTTTGCTACGGTTGGACTGTGACTCCCATCCGTATTCGCCTTGATTTGGCCTATGATGGCACGAATTTCCATGGTTGGGCCCGGCAGGGGCATTCCGAGCTCCGCACCGTACAGCAGGTGCTAGAGGACGCGCTGGCCCTGGTGCTGCGGCAGCCCATCGCTTTGACGGTTGCCGGCCGCACCGATGCGGGGGTGCATGCGGCGGCGCAGGTGGCCCATTTCGATGTGCCGGCGGCCGCCCTGGACACCCGAAGCATTGTGGGCGATCCCGGCAGGCTCGTGCGTCGATTAGCTCGATTGCTGCCCACAGACGTTCGGGTCCATGCCGCCACGATTGCACCCCCCGACTTTGATGCGCGCTTTTCCGCATTACGACGCCACTACGTGTATCGCTTGACGACGCACCCCCGGGGGGCGTTACCCACCCGCGTCACCGACACCACACACCACCCTAAACCCGTGGACCTGGCGGCCATGCAGGCCTGTGCCGCCGAACTCATCGGATTGCACGATTTCGCCGCCTTTTGCCGACACCGTGACGGTGCTACCACCATTAGGGACCTGCAGGAATTCACCTGGACCGACATTTCCACGCCCATCGAACCCGACACCTTTGAGGCACACGTCACCGCTGATGCCTTCTGTTGGTCCATGGTGCGCTCCCTGGTGGGCTGCTGCCTCGTGGTGGGGGAGGGGAAACGACCCGCAGGATTTGCCGCATCCCTGCTGACCGAAACCTCCCGATCCGCATTGGTTCCGGTCGCCCCAGCGGCCGGATTATCCCTCGTGGGGGTGGATTACCCAGATGAGTCACAACTGGCCGCCCGAGCCCAGGTTACCCGTGCTCAACGGGATGAACTACCATCCGACCCGCCTTGTGGCGAGGGTTAAAGGGGTGGGGGAGCCGCAACAGAGGCTAAACTGCTATCTCGGTAGGATATTGTAGTTATTGGCTAGAGGGAGGCATCCGGGTGGAACTGTCAGTGTTAGCCCAACACGGACTGATGGTCACTATTGCCGCCCTCATTCTGCCCGGAATGATCGTGAACTGGGTTTCCGGACTCCGTATTCCCTGGGCCGCGGCCGCCGGCATCCCCACCACCATGGGCATCGTTGGATTCACTGGCTGGTTGCTCAGCCGCCGCGATATTCCCTTCAACCTCACCAACGTTACCCATGCTTACTGGTATTTTCTTGCCGCTGCCGTGATATGGCGGTTGCCGTTTTTGGCCATGCAATTTTGGCGGTGGCGGAAAATGTGGCAGCCTGACGACGGTAAACCCTTCGATTGGGTGGGCAATTGGTGGAAGAACCGGCGGGTTCATGATCTAAAACCGGCACCCGCACCTGCCGCAACCAA
>CAJZGD010000299.1 GCA_915275065.1 uncultured Corynebacterium sp.
GGCGTGGGGCTAGCCACCCGATCCGTAGGGTCGACACGATCTCCTCGATCCACTCGGTTTGCGCGGCCGGCCCGACCCAGCTCTCGGCCGGACTCCCGATCGGATTCCAGCGTGCGGAAAACCACCACCCGGCACGTGGAGCCGGAAATCGAACCCGCTATACCCACGCTACGCACCAGGATCCGCACCTATCTGCCGGTTGCCCTTCTGCCGAACGGGGTTGCGGTTGCCTTCCTCATCGCCCTGGGAATCGCCGGAATAATGCTGGTCAACGCCTCTATGGCGACCCTGCCCGCGGTGATTGCCCAAAGCTGGCTTGCCCTCAACGCCGCCCCCATCATCATCCAAGGGCATCACTTTGGCATTATGCCGTTGCTGCTCACCGCCATTATCGTGGCCCTGGTGGCTCATCGGGTCCGCCGCGCGGTCAAGGATCGAGTCAGCCTCGCCGACCTTGGGGTAATTACCATGGTGGTGCTCATCGTTCCCAGCGTGCTCACCCTGATCGCCGCTGCCATGCTTTACGACGCCGCCAAGGTGTTTTCCGTCACGCCTCCCAATATAGCCATGGCTCTGGGAAAGACCCTGCTGGTGCACTTCATCGCCCTGGTGCTGGGCATGGGAGTGCGACTGTGGAAGGCCCTGGCAAAACGGTTGAACATTGCCGAATCCCTCGTTGACCAGGCTGTGAGCTCCCTGTGGATAGTGGGATATGCGCTGGTGGGGGCGGCGCTCGTGGGGGTCGGATCAATGATCGTGCATGCGCAGCTCACCGGCGACATCATGGATACCTACACCACCTGGGGCAAGGTGGCGGTTGTGGTGGTGTGCCTCGGCTACCTGCCCAACGCTGCCATTGCGGCGCTCGCCGTGACCGCCGGATCCGAGGTGGTCATTGGTGCGGGCCTGATCTCGGTGTTTGGTGTCAACCTGGTGCCCTTACCGCCCCTGCCCATGTTCGCGGCCGTGCCCCTTCAGACGGACACCATGATGGCGCTGCTCTTGATCGTGCCGGTCTGCGCCACGGTGTTGGCCTTAATGAAGCGGGTTCCCCGGCTGATAGACGTGCCTGGCCTCGTGGTGTTTGTCGCCCTCGATATTTTGATACTCACCACCCTGACCTATGGGGAACTGGGGATATACGGCGAGGTGGGGCCGCGCATCCTATTGACCACCGGCCTGATGGCCTGCTGGGTGACGGTGGTGGGCCTCATCACTGCGATTGTGGGCAATTGGGTGCAGCGTCGTCTGGTGGCAGCCGCTGCGGCGGCGCAGCGGGAAGCGGAACTCTTCGACGAATTCAGCGCGCTCGCCATAAGTGAATCGGAACTGGAGCTGGAGCCACAATCGGAATCCACGGAGCCGGAAACCGAGGAAGGCCACGAAGATGCCGAGGCCGATGACGATGACGATGTTGCAGCGGACCCCGATGAGGAATCCGCCGCGGACTCTGAGGACGCAGAGTCGGAAGCCACAGAGGATGCAGAAGAAGTGAAGCCGGATGGCGGCGCGGTAGCGGCTTCGGAAGATGCCGATGAAGATAGTTGGCCGGATGAGGCGCCGACGGCGGTCAAGGGCGCTGCTGGCCCTGAAATATCGGCGGAAACAGTGACTGCGAAGGATTCAGATGCAGACGTTACCGTCGATGGTGAGGTAGAACCGGGCGATAAGAACCACTAAAGTAAGTGTTCGTGACACACACTCACCACACTTCATTGCGCATTGTTGTCTTGGCATCCGGGTCGGGTACCCTATTGCAATCTATCCTGGATAACCAGGGGAAATATCAGGTTGTTGGGGTTGTTTCGGATGTGGAATGCCCTGCCCTGGATCGGGCCCGCCGGGCCGCTATCCCCGCAGAGTTGGTTGAGCTAGCCCGCGGCGTCAACCCGCAAGCTCGGGAGGAATGGAATAAGCGCCTGGCGGAAGTCGTCGACAAGCTGCAGCCGGATGTGGTGGTGTCTGCCGGATTCATGAAGATTCTGGGGGCACCATTTTTGTCGCGCTTTGGTGGGCGAACCATCAATACGCACCCGGCGCTGCTGCCGGCGTTCCCGGGGGCGCATGCGGTGCGGGACGCATTGGCATACGGGGTGAAAGTCACTGGCTCTACCGTGCATTTCGTCGATGCCGGGGTGGATACGGGGCCGATTATTGCGCAGGAACCGGTGGCGATAATGCCCGGGGAAAGCGAATCTGAACTGCACGAACGTATTAAACAGGTTGAGCGCAAGCTTATTGTGAACGTTTTAAACTCCGCCACTGTTGCGGCGGGTAATCAAGGAGAGGTTGTTTTCGACAATCATGAGTGATAGCAAAGATGCCGGTAATGGTGGCCAGAGCGTGAGCCGCAAAGCTATTCGCCGCGCATTAATTAGTGTTTACGATAAGACCGGGTTGGAAGGCCTGGCCCGGGCGCTTTTCGACGCTAACGTGGAGATCGTTTCGACCGGATCCACCGCCGCCCGCATTGCTGAGCTGGGAATTCCGGTAACCCCGGTGGACCAGCTCACGGGATTCCCCGAATGCCTGGAGGGGCGAGTGAAAACCCTGCACCCGCACGTGCATGCCGGGATTCTCGCCGACACCCGCAAACCGGATCATTGCGCACAATTGGCCGATTTGGGGGTGGCGCCATTCGAACTGGTGGTTGTAAACCTTTACCCCTTCTCCGAGACCGTGGCCTCCGGGGCAGACTTCGACGCCTGCGTGGAACAGATCGACATCGGTGGGCCGTCCATGGTGCGGGCCGCCGCCAAGAACCACCCCTCAGTG
>CAJZGD010000300.1 GCA_915275065.1 uncultured Corynebacterium sp.
CCCCCTGCCCGACTGGCGGGCCCGCGCCGACGCCTACCTGGCGCACCTGCGGCAGGCTGGACCCGACGTAGCGCTTATCAGCCTGTCCGATAAATACCATAATTTGACCAGCATTCTGGCCGACTATGAGCAGCTTGGCGACGTGTTATGGGAGCGGTTCAATGCGGGGAAACCCGACCAACAATGGTGGTACACCATGGTGTTGGCCGCGGCCGAACCCCAGCTGCCGGACGGTCACCCGCTGGTAGCCCGCTACCGGGAGCAGCTCCAAAAACTACAGGGCCTATAGGGCGGCACTGAGCTGCGTAGCAGCGGCTACGAGATGATCCGCCCATAGCGCGCCGGGGTGGGGTTTCAGCCGCTCCGCCGGCCCCGAGATCGACAGGGCCGCCACGAACAGGCCTTCACCGTTGAACACGGGTGCGGACAGGGAGGCGAGGCCGACTTCGCGTTCGCTAATGGATTCCGCCCAGCCCTGGTCCCGGGCTTCGTCAATGTCTTGCAGGGTGAAGCTGGGGTTTTCCGCCATGATGGTGGCTTTGAGGGCGGGGGAGGAGTAGGCCAAAAATATTTTCGCGGCCGACCCGGCGGTTAGTGGCAGCCGGGAGCCGGTGGGCACCGTGTTTTGCAGGCCACTGGCCGGTTCCTGGGCGGCGATACACACCCGGTGGGCGCCCGCCAATTGGTAGAGCTGGACCGATTCACCCGTATCGGCCATAAGGGCCGCCATGATGGGGGTTGCGGCGTCGACAAGCGTCGTGGCGCTGCGTGCCCCCAGGGACGTGAGCACCGCACCAATGGTCCACCGGCCATCAGCGGTGCGTGTGAGGATATGGTGGGTTTCTAGCGCGCTGGCAAGCCGATGCGCGGTGGCGCGCGGCAGGCCGGTTGCTTCGCATAATTCCGTGAGCGACCGAGGTTTTTCCCCAATGGTGACGAGAATAAGCATCGCCCGGTCTAATACCTTAATTCCACTTGTGGTGGCGGGTGGTGTAATATTTTGTCCCATAGTGTGATATTACCATCTCATAAAATGAGATGACTATGCGGAAGTAGAGGTAACACAATCCATGACCAGCCCCGTGGATTCCCAACCCAAACTCACCCTGGCCGAAAAAGTCTGGCGCGACCACGTCGTCACCCATGGCACCGGTGACGAACCCGACCTTATCTTTATCGACCTCCAACTACTCCACGAAGTAACCTCCCCCCAAGCCTTCGACGGCCTCCGGCTCGCCGGCCGCACCCTCCGGCACCCCGAACTCCACCTCGCCACCGAAGACCACAACGTCCCCACCACCGGCATCAAAACCGGTGACCTGACCGAAATCGCCGACAGCATCTCCCGCACCCAAGTCTCCACCCTGCGGAAAAACTGCGAAGAATTCGGGGTACGCCTCCACGCCATGGGGGACATCAACCAAGGCATCGTTCACCAGGTCGGCCCCCAACTCGGCGCCACCCAACCCGGCATGACCATCGTGTGCGGCGACTCCCACACCTCCACCCACGGCGCGTTCGGCGCCATGGCGTTCGGTATCGGTACCTCCGAAGTCGAACACGTCATGGCCACCCAAACACTCGCCCTCAAACCGTTCAAAACCATGGCCATCAACGTCACCGGGGAACTCCAACCCGGCGTCACAGCCAAAGACCTCATCCTCGCCATCATCGCTAAGATCGGCACCGGCGGTGGGCAAGGACACGTCATCGAATACCGTGGCGAAGCCATCGAAAAACTCTCCATGGAAGCCCGCATGACCATCTGCAACATGTCCATCGAGGCCGGTGCCCGCGCCGGCATGATCGCCCCCGACCAAACCACCTTCGACTACGTTTACGGCCGCGAACTCGCCCCCACCGGCGACGATTGGGACAAAGCCGTCGCCTACTGGAAAACCCTCCCCACCGACGAAGGCGCCACCTTCGACACCGAAATCACCATCGACGGCTCCGCCCTCACTCCCTTCGTCACCTGGGGCACCAACCCTGGCCAAGGCCTCCCCCTCAACGCGGTCGTGCCCTCACCCGACGACTTCACCAACGAAAACGACAAAAAAGCCGCCGAAAAAGCCCTCACCTACATGGGCCTCACCCCCGGCACCCCCCTGCGGGACATCAAAATCGACACGGTCTTCCTCGGCTCCTGCACCAATGCCCGTATCGAAGACCTCCGCACCGCAGCCCACATCATGAAAGGCCACAAAGTCGCCGACACGGTCCGCATGATGGTCGTGCCCTCCACCACCATGGTCAAACAACTCGCCGAAGCTGAAGGGCTCGACAAAATCTTCACCGAAGCCGGCGCCGATTGGCGCTCCGCCGGCTGCTCCATGTGCCTTGGCATGAACCCCGACCAGCTCAAACCCGGGGAACGCTCCGCCTCAACCAGCAACCGAAACTTCGAAGGCCGCCAAGGCCCCGGCGGCCGCACCCACCTCGTATCCCCCGAAGTGGCCGCCGCCACCGCCATCATGGGCACCCTCGCATCCCCCGCCGACCTGCCCACCCACGCCACCAGCTAAACCACACAAGGACCCACCATGGAAAAATTCACCACCCACACCGGCGTCGGCGTCCCGCTCATGCGCTCCAACGTCGACACCGACCAAATCATCCCCGCCGTCTACCTCAAACGCGTCACCCGAACCGGATTCGACGACGGACTCTTCAACAACTGGCGCACCAACGAACCCGACTTCGTCCTCAACCAAGACGCCTACACCCACGGCACCATCCTCGTCGCCGGCCCCGACTTCGGCACCGGCTCCTCC
>CAJZGD010000301.1 GCA_915275065.1 uncultured Corynebacterium sp.
GTGGGCCCGCCGAAGGGACGGGAACAACTGTTCGGTTCTGGCCGGATCCTGAAGTTTTTGAAACCACGGTTTTCTCCTTCGAACTGATTGCTCGCCGCCTACAGGAGATGGCGTTCCTGAATAAGGGGCTCACCATCACCCTCGTCGACAAGCGGGCCTCTGAAGAGGAAATCGAGCTGGAAACATTGGCGGAAGAAATCGCCGAGGGTGACCCCGAAACCACGGTCGAAGCTGCCGATGAAAAAGCCGCCAAAAAGAAGGAAAAGAAAAAGACCTTCTACTACCCCAATGGGTTGCAGGACTATGTGGAACATTTGAATAAGTCCAAGACAGCGATCCACCCCACGATCATCAGCTTGGAGGTTAAAGGCGAGAACCTTGAGGTCGAGGTGGCCATGCAATGGAACTCCGGCTATGCCCAAAGCGTACACACGTTCGCAAACACCATTAACACCATTGAGGGTGGTACCCATGAAGAAGGCTTCCGGGCGGCGCTGACCTCACTGATGAATAAGTATGCCCGCGAGCACAAACTGCTCAAAGAGAAAGAACAAAACCTCACCGGTGACGACTGCCGTGAAGGCCTGGCCGCCGTGATCTCGGTGCGGGTGGGCGAACCCCAGTTCGAAGGGCAAACCAAGACGAAGCTGGGCAACTCCGAAGTGCGGGGTTTTGTGCAAAAAGCCATCAACGAGCACGTTTCTGACTGGTTGGACGCAAACCCGGCCGAAGCCAAAGTGATTATCAACAAGGCAGTGTCCTCTGCGCACGCCCGCATGGCGGCTCGCAAAGCGCGGGAAATGGTGCGGCGGAAATCCGCCACCGACCTGGGTGGACTCCCCGGCAAGCTTGCGGACTGCCGGTCCAAAGACCCAGCCAAATCCGAACTCTACATTGTGGAGGGCGACTCCGCCGGTGGTTCGGCCAAAGGTGGTCGGGACTCCATGTATCAGGCGATCCTGCCGCTGCGGGGCAAGATCCTCAATGTGGAAAAGGCCCGTCTGGACAAGGTGCTGAAAAACAACGAGGTCCAGGCCATTATCACTGCCCTGGGCACCGGCATCCACGACGAGTTCGACATTCAAAAACTCCGCTACGGCAAGATCGTGCTCATGGCCGATGCCGACGTGGACGGCCAACACATTGCAACCCTGCTGCTCACGCTGCTGTTCCGGTTCATGCCCCAGCTGATTGAGGAGGGCCACGTGTTCCTGGCTCAGCCGCCGCTCTACAAACTGAAATGGGCGAAGGGTGAGCCGGGGTTTGCCTACTCCGACAACCAGCGTGACGAGCTGCTTGCTGAGGGGCTGGCCGCCGGCCGCAAGATCAACAAGGATGATGGCATCCAGCGTTATAAGGGCTTGGGTGAGATGAACGCCTCCGAGCTGTGGGAAACCACCCTGGACCCCCAGGTCCGTATCTTGCGGCGGGTTGACATGAATGACGCCCAGCTTGCCGACGAACTGTTCTCCATCCTCATGGGCGACGACGTGGCTGCCCGCCGGTCATTTATCACCCGCAAGGCCAAGGACGTGCGCTTCCTGGACGTGTAACAGAATGAATGGCCTTTTGCTCCCCATGGTTATCTATGGGGAGCAAAACTTATTGTGTTTCTTTGGGATTCTGCAAGATTCTTGATAGCGCACAAACAGCGGAAGGATCTATGGTTATTTTTCTAATGGGAAAAGAAGTGGCGGCCATTGTGCCCATTGAAGATGTCGAGTTATTAGACGAGTTAGAAATGCGTGCGGACGTGGAAGCACTGCGTCAGGCACGCGCCGAAGACGACGGGACCCGTATTTCGCTGGAAGAATTCCTCGCAGAAGAGTCATAGTTCCCACTGCACGGTCAAATACATATTCGGTAAGTGCGTTTATCGTTGTGCTGAAGGGGGCAGCATATCTTCTAAGCTAACAAACCGGTGTTTTCCTACAACACCAACAATCTCAAAACCGGAAACCCCGTTTAGATAATGTGCAGCAGCAACCGATAAGGTAGCTCATATTCTAAGCGGGGTTTCTGCCGAAAACAGTTCGCTGGGGGGATTCTGTTATCGGAAACCCTGCTTAGTACATGTTCTATACCACAAAGGTATCGTGCTGCAAATTACCTAAGCGGGGTTTCCGGTGTGAGCGAATAAAACTGGTACCCCTTCAAACAGTTTGTCAGCTTAGATAATGTGCAGCCCAGTCACACCACAACGCAGGTGATGCTGGCCGGCTCGCCAAGCTGGCCAACCCCGGAATTTGTCTTCCCCAGAGGGGAATTTGCACCGGAAACCCCGCTTAGCACTTCTGAAGCGGGATTGTAGGGAGGGTGCTAAGCTGCAAAACCGGTTACGGGAGGTGGAAGAAACGGGATTTTTGGGGGTTTTGCAGCTATCAAATGTGCGGCAATTGTTGCAGTACGGGTGCTAAGCGGGGTTTCCCAAAATATTTGGCTGTGCCGGTGCCTGCCAGAAGCAGAAACCCCGCTTAGATAATATGCAGCAGGAACTGACGGGGGTAGCGGATGCTCTAAGCGGGGTCTTGGGTGAATGCTGGGGTGCGGGGAAGTGGTTTCGGTGGGTTTGTCAGCTTAGCAGGTGTGCTGCGTTCGGGGTAGCGGGTTTGGTAGCTGCAAAACCGGTTGCAGGCGGCTTGGACGGAGGAGCTAAACGGGGTTTCGCGGCTATCAGAAGTGCTACGCGGGTGTGTAGTGGCTGGGCGCGGTGGGCATGATGAGAAAAGCCCCGGTGGTGAGGCAGTGAGGTGGGGCCGGGGCAGGGGTTG
>CAJZGD010000302.1 GCA_915275065.1 uncultured Corynebacterium sp.
GTGCCCCACGTGACCGCACGGCAGCCCTATGTGGCCGCCGAAATCCGGTTAGGCCTGCATTTCGGACAGCACCCGGCTCACATAGTGGGCCACAGCATACACCTTGGACATGGTGCCGGAATAATCCATGTAGGTGGGGCCCACCACCCCCAGGCCGCCGAGTGGGGCACCCGGAGAACCGTAACCGGTGGCCACCACCGAGGTGCAGCGCAGCTGGTCATCCCGGGTTTCGTCCCCGATGAGCACGCTCACCTGGTCCCGGTCCTGGATGCTGGCCAAGAGCTTCAGGATAATGACCTGTTCTTCCAGAGCCTGAAGGATGGTGGGCAGGTCATGCGGGTTGATGCGGATGAGGTGAGATTGGCCGGCAAGGATCAGCCGATCGTTGGGAGGTTCGACCAGGGTTTCGATGAGCACGGTGACGCATCGGGATAGATGGCTGGTGACCTCCGGGTCGGGGTGGGTGATAGCGGCCAGGGAGCCGGCGGCGTCGGTGAGGGTTTTCCCGTCCAGGGCCTGGTTGAGGAGGTCCCGCAAAACCATGATGTGGTCGGTTTCGCACGTGTGGTCTAATTCCACGTGGCGTTGGTCGACCCGGCCTGTGTCCGTGATGAGCACCAGCAGCAGCCGGGTGGGGGTGAGCGACACCACTTCGCAGTGTTTCACGTGGCTGGCCCGCAGGTTGGGGAGCTGCACGATGGCGGTTTGACGGGTGAATTGGCTAAGGAGTTGCGCAGAGCGGTGCAGCACGTCCTCCAGGTTGACGCCGTCTTCGAGGAAGGTCAGTATGGTGCGGCGTTCCGCATCGGATAGGGGTTTGATGTCGCTGAGTGAGTCGACAAACAGCCGGTACCCTTTTTGGGTGGGGAGCCGGCCGGAGCTGGCGTGTTGTTGGCTGATATAGCCTTCGGCCTCTAGGGCGGCCATGTCGTTGCGGATGGTGGCGGAGGACACGTCGAATCTATGCCGATCGAGCAGGGCTTTCGAGCCGACCGGTTCCTGGGTGGCAATATAGTCGGCGACGATTGCGCGCAGCACCTGCTGGCGGCGTTCCTCGGCTGCGGATGCCATTGACGTCCTCCTCACGATGATTAGTTTTACGATTCACCCATCACCAGGATATCGGCAATCATGCCGTCGGCGAGCAGCCGCCCCGCCTCGGTCACGGTAACCCGCTGGTCCGACACATCAATCAGGCCCGGGAATTCTCGCGCCTTGGCGAGCTCCTTGTCGTTGAAACATGTCACCGGCAACCCTTCCCGCAGCCGCAGCCCCAGCATGACCTGTTCCTCATGGTGTTGCGCCGTGGTAAGCTTTTCGACGCCCGCCACTGGCAGCACCCCTGACGCTAGCCGCTGCGCATAGGTGGCCGGGTGTTTCAGGTTATGAAACCGGAGGTCACCCAGGTGGGAGTGGGCACCGGGGCCGGCACCCCACCAGTCTTCGTCCCGCCAATAGCCCAGGTTATGCCGGCATTCCCCACCAGGCTGCGCCCAGTTGGACACCTCGTACCACCGGTAGCCGGCCGCCACCAGGGCAGCGTCGATAAGTGCGTACCGATCCGCGTACACGTCCTCGTCGGGAGCGGGCAGTTCGCCGCGCCGCACCTTGCGCGCCATGCGGGTGCCGTCCTCGACGATGAGGGAGTAGGCGCTCACGTGATCCACCCCGGACGCTATGACCTGCTCTACCGTGGCTTGGACGTCGGCATCGGTTTCGGTGGGGGTGCCGTAGATCATGTCCAGGTTGATGTGTGTGAACCCGGCCGCACGGGCCTCTGCGACCGCGGCGAATGCCCGGCCTGGGGTATGGCGGCGCTCCAGCACCTGCAACACGTGGGCGCTGGCGGACTGCATGCCCAGGGAGATTCGGGTAAAGCCGGCGTCGCGGAGTTCCGCGAAAAACTCGGGGCTGGTGGATTCGGGGTTGGATTCGGTGGTGATCTCTGCGCCTGGGTTGATGCCGAAGGTGTTCCGGATCGCGGTGAGGATGCGACGCAGGCCCTGGGCGCCCAGCAGCGACGGGGTGCCGCCACCGATAAAAATCGTGTCGGCGGGGCGTTTGAATTCGGCGAGTTCGAGTTCTTGTTCGAGGGCATCAAGATAGGTTTCCGGGGACGCGGAGGTACCTAGTTCGCCTGGGGTGTAGGTATTAAAATCGCAATAACCACACCGGGAGGAACAAAACGGCACGTGAATGTAAACGCCAAACATTGACGGTATTTTACGACACGTGGGCGCCGGCGGCACGTCCCATCTTTGCCTTTACCCGAGCAACAACAGCATCAATGCGGGCGCGTTCGTTCAAAAATTCGGGCGGATGCGAACCCCGCATGGTGCGGGTCACCCCTGGATAGTCGGCGACCACTGCTTCCCGCCACGCCTTCGCCGCGCTCGTCACCGCGTCGGAGGTGTAGGCGAACATGGTGAGTAATGTGCGCTCGTTTTCGGCGCTGCGAACTGCTTTCTCGGTTTCCGCCAGTTCCCAATCCACAATGTGGGCCAGGTATTGTCTAACAAGCTCGGTACGATCTTGCAGAATGTGATTAATCTCCTGCACCATGACTGGCGAATTATTCGTAATGGGGAATTGGTTCCGCAGCAGCTGGGCATTCATGGGGGTGGGCCGCTTCATTTGCTCGTCACCATCGGACATGGTGGCGGCAACGGTGCCGGATGCCAGCCCGGACGTCAGTGCCTGTCGGATTCCTTTTAGTTCCCTGATAATGGTGCGGGAGTCGGTCCTAGCGTCG
>CAJZGD010000303.1 GCA_915275065.1 uncultured Corynebacterium sp.
TGGGCTGCCGTTACAGCTGAAGCCCAGCCGGTGAGCTGCCGGTTCGCAACCAGTGATCGGCGTTTGATCGGCTCTGCACTATCGGTCCTCACCGGCTTTTGCCGACCGCCCTTGGGTTTCCTGCCCCAACCCCTCGTCTATTAAGAATCCTCATAACTACACTGCAATCATCATTGTTACCGATGGAAGAAAGGTCATTTCCCATGCAACCAGCCGAGTTTTTCCCCAAGGTCACCCCGCCAAGCCTCAAGGCCGCCGACGCCGCCCGGGAGTTTCAGCTCACCCTCACCAAGCCCACGGGATCGTTGGCACGCCTGGAGGATTTAGGTGTGTGGCTTGCTTCCTGCCAGGACCAGGTGCCGCCGAAAAAGCTCACCCAGCCACGCATGGTGATATTCGCCGGCGACCATGGGGTCGCCACGAAAAAGGTGTCTCCCTACCCGAAGGAGGTATCGATCCAAATGGCGGCCAACATTAAGGCTGGTGGCGGCGGCATTAATGCCATTGCCGACGAGTCCGGCATTGGGATTCGGGTGGTGGATATTTCCCTCGATCACGATGAGGATGTGGATGTGGTTGGGCTTCAGGAGCGGGTGCGTCGTTCCTGCGGCAGCATTGATATCGAGGATGCCATGACCGAGGCGGAATTGGTGGCGGCCATCAACGTCGGAAAGCGAATCGCTGACGAAGAGGTCGACAATGGTGCGGACCTGCTCATGGCCGGTGATTTAGGAATCGGGAACACCTCCCCCTCGGCGGTGATTATTGGGCTGTTGACCGGGCAGGAGCCGGTGGTAGTGACCGGTCGGGGTTCGGGTGTGAACGATGAGGGGTGGAAACGCAAGGTCGCGGTGGTGCGGGACGCCATGTTTAGGGCCCGGAAGGATAAGGGTGATGTGCTCACACTCATGCGCAAGGTGACCTCCCCGGAGCTGGTCGCCATGGCTGCGTTCCTGGCGCAGTCGGCGGTGCGGCGCACCCCCATTGTGTTGGACGGTGTGGTGGTGACGGCGGCGGCCCTGCTGGCGGAGCGGTTGGCTCCCGGCACGCGGGCGTGGATGCAGGCGGGGCATCGGTCGGCGGAGCCGGCCCATACGTTCGCGTTGGAGTCACTCAAGTTGGAGCCGCTTTTGGATTTGGGGTTGCGCCTGGGTGAGGGCTCGGGGGCTGCGGCGGCGTTTCCGCTGGTGCGCATGGCCACAAATATCATGAATGATATGGCCACGTTTGAGTCGGCGCAGGTGTCGAATAAGGAATGAGTGGTCGGTGAGCGGTAAGGCCAAGTTGCAGGATGGCACCCATGGTCCGGCGGTGATTGAGGGGCCGGCGACCGCGTTGTCGTGGTTGACGGTGCTTCCGGTTCGTGGGGGCGCCCGGGCGTTTGATCGGGTAACGGGGGCGCGGGTTATCGCGAATTTGCCGGTGGTGGGGTTGGTGGTGGGGGGTGTCGCCGCTGGGGTGCGGTGGGGGTTGGACGTTTTGGGGACGAGTGGCATGCTCGCTGGGGTGTTGGTGGTTATTGCCTGCCAGTTGGTGACCCGGTTTATGCATATGGATGGGTTGGCTGATGTGGCGGATGCGTTGGGTTCGTATGCTGCCCCGGAGAAGGCCCGGGAGATTTTGGCGGACCCGCATGCGGGGTTGATCGGGATGGGGTCGGCTTTGTTGGCGTTGTTGGCACAGTCGGCGGCGATAGCGAATCTGCCTTGGCAGTTGGTGTTTTTTGTGCCGGTGGTGGGTCGGATATGTGGGATTGTGGTGGCGTGGCGGGGGTTTCAGCCGATGCGGCCAAATGGGTTTGGCGCAATGATTATTGGGACGGCGCCGGCGTGGTGGGTGGTGGCATGGAGCGCGGCGGTTGTGCCGTTGATGCTGCTTGTCGACGTCCCATGGCGGCGGCCGGTATCGGGGCTGTTGGTGGCGATTGTGGTGGCGGTGGTGTTGGCTCGGCATTGTCATCGCCGGTTTGCTGGCCTGAATGGGGACACGTGTGGTTTTGTGATGGAGATTACGGCCACGGTGTTTGCGTGTTGGATGGCGCTGTAGGGCGTCGTCACGCGCCAGGGTAGCAAAGCGCCGCAGGGAGACGGCATGTGCGGGTTGCTGCCTGCCTGCGGCGTTGTGGATTGTGGTGGTTATGAGGCTGGAACCAGGGTGTGCATCCAGTTGTGGGTGTCGGGGGTGGTGCCGTGTTGGATGCCGGTGAGGTGTTCGCGTAGTTGCATGGTGATTGCTCCGGCCTCGTTGTTGTTGATGGTGAAATCACCGTGGGTGGATTTCACTTCGCCGACTGGGGTGATGACGGCGGCGGTACCACAGGCGAAGCTTTCGATGATGTCGCCGGTTTCGGCCCCGGTGCGCCAGTCATCGGTGGAGATGGTGCGTTCTTCGGAGTTGTAGCCCAGGTCGGTGGCGACTTGGAGGAGGGATTTGCGGGTTATGCCGGACAGGAGGGATCCCGAGAGTTTGGGGGTGACAATGGTGGGGGCGGCCCCATTATTGCCGGCGTAGACGAACATGAGGTTCATGCCGCCCATTTCTTCAATGTATTTTTGTTCGTGGGCGTCGAGCCACACGACCTGGTCGCAGCCTTTTTCGGCGGCTTGGGCTTGGGCGGCGAGGGAGGCGGCGTAGTTGCCGGCGAATTTAGCGGCGCCGGTGCCACCGGGGGCGGCCCGGACGTAGTCTTCGCATAGCCACACGGAGACGGGTTTCACGCCACCGGTGAAGTAGGCGCCGGCGGGGGCGG
>CAJZGD010000304.1 GCA_915275065.1 uncultured Corynebacterium sp.
TCGGTCTCGGCATTCCTGCTGAACCGCTCTTCCGATCTATCGGCGGCGTTGAGGCTGGTTATTGGCCTAGACTGTTATGCGCTGATTTCAACCAGTCGGGCAATGAGCCGGTCACTGTGCTTGGTTGCCAGGTCAGCGTCGGTGAGCGCACCGTAGGAGTACACGGGTTCCTGCCATTCCATACCTGTGAGAGCTGCGGTCTCCTGGAATGCCGGCATGAAGTCGGGCAAGTCGTGAGCCATCTTCTCGTGATAGACTTCTGCGCCAGAACCTGCGGTGAAGGACAGCAGGAATTTCTTGCCGTGCAGAGCGGTACCGCTGCTGCCGTAGGCAAACCCGTATTCGAGAACGTCTTCGATCCACTTCTTCAGCAGGGAGGGAACATTGTACCAATAGATGGGGAATTGCAGAACAATGATGTCGGCATCAACCAGGGCTTCTTGTTCGGCCTTGGCATCAATGTTGAAGTCGGGGTACAGCTCGTCGAGACGACGAACCTCAAGGATGTTGCCATTGAACTTGTCTTCAAGACTCTCCAAAATGGCGGCGTTCGCGTTGGACCGGTCGAGATGCGGGTGACCGGAAATAACGAGAATCTTACTCATGCATTCTTCCTTATATATCAATGTTTTCAGTAACTGGTGGTGTCAACATGTCTATTGCTGACACGCACCGTATGGTCAAGGCCACCCATGATAGCAATTCCTTCGGGTCGATGTGTGCGCCATTCCGTGATTTACATCTTCCATGCCGATGAACTCGATAGCGACTACGGTCTACGTGTTTCATTCTCCGCTTGACGACACCCCAAGTTCGATGCAGCTGCCGCCACCTTCGGGCGTCGCAAAGCATAGCGAGAATTATTGCGCGCAACTTACCCGTTGACGCTGCTCAAGGGCATTATTTGCCGTCACCGAAGTTTCCACGTGTCTTCAAGGAGTCCGATTAACTCGATGTGACGTCGCATGACAACGTTCGGCGTCCACTTGGTTTCTTGCAGGACCCCGGTCGTGAGGGCGAAAACGGACACACCATTTTTCAGGAAATAACTCTTCTTCTTGTAGTCGAAATCGTAATTCCTAGCCCGACTGTTCTTGCTCTTATTGAGGAGCACTAAATTCCCCAGTCGGTGGGTCCACCACGCCCGCTCACCATCACTAAACCACTCCAGCCACTGGCTGCCTTCCTTGGGATTTTGCGGCAACACATGCTCAATGCTGATGGTTTTGTGATCGTAGGAAACCCCGGGGTCGTCGGCCAGAATCGAATCAAGCCGGAGCAACACATATTTAGGCAACGCTGTTGACGAAGACGAATAGATTTCGCTATCCAACTGCTCCCGAGTGGTCTTCTTCTCATCCTCGCTGAGCTCAAACTCGGTGCTGCGCAACCCATGCCCGGCAATGAGCTGCTTCAAAAGCGCCATATAGCGGGTCAACCGCACATTCCGATACAGCCGCCGCACCAGCATGCTCGCGGCCAACCGCTCCAATTTTTCAAAGAACGCATTGAGGAACTTTGGGTCATCACCGTGTTCTTTCAACGCCCACAGGGCTACGGGACGCCAATCGTTATTATTCAACTGACTGAGCCGCTTCAGCCAATGATTCACGCTCTCCCACAGGGCTCCACCATGAAAATCCTGGGCACGCAACCGCACATCGGCCCGAGCATATGGTTCCAACACCTCGTCAATGAACGCCTCCCCCTGCCATTTACTAAGAATCTGCTCGGGGAATTCGGATAGCAGATTCCGGGTGGCATGAGCCTGGGTGAGAATCGCACGTATGTACACAAATAGCGTGCCAAACTCTTCCCGGCCAAGCTCTTGTTCCAGGTTCTCCCACCGATCCGCATATTCGCGGCGGGAGCTTTCCGAGATCTCCCCAATCACTTGCGACTTGAAGATATCCGAAGGTAGCAGCGGTAAACCACGCGCATTCATCACATTGAAAATCCGGTACGCACTATTGAGGTCGGGCGTACTCACCACAACCAGCATGGTTCTATCGCGCAACATTTTATACAGGTTCGCCAGATCATTGCGCGTCCAATCGAATAATTGTTCCCGTAGTGCTTTGACGTTATCGCGGATTGCCCGCTGCGATTCCGTCACCGCAAGGTTATTGCTCAACCGAACAACATCTTCCGTGGCATCGCTTTTTTGCACATATTGGTAGAAGCAGTAATAAGCAATGCGCTACACCATTAGCGTAGACTGTCGGCAATTGTTACCGATTTGACCAATAAACTGAAGCGGGTGAGCTAATATGTATTTTGTGTAGCGCTAGGTTTAGAAAGCCTTTCATAAGGCGAATCCACTATCTCCAGCGTGCTTGTAATCGTAAAAAGTTCCCCAGTCTATAAATCTAATATATCGCTGGGGAACTTTCTCTCTAGAACCTACTGTAATGGTTTACAGTAGGTTCTAGAAACGAGAAATGCACTTTTTAAACCTAGTCGACCGGAGCAACACGAATTCGATTTCCATCTGGATCTAGAGCGATAAAGGTTGTTCCAAATACATCTTGGTGAGGTTCTTCTGCGATAGATACACCCTTACTGCGCCACAAATCGTAGGTAGCGAGAATATCTTCTTCCCCTCCCGCAAGGTTCAGACAGACCTCAGAGGTTCGACCAGTAGCCTTTTCTAATTCCTCTTTCTTTCCTGTCCAGAGCGCCAAGTACGCACCTGCTCCGAGATTCAAGATCGGAAGAGCGGTTCAGCAGGAATGCCGA
>CAJZGD010000305.1 GCA_915275065.1 uncultured Corynebacterium sp.
CGGTCTCGGCATTCCTGCTGAACCGCTCTTCCGATCTGTCGGCAATGAGAGCACCTGTTCCAAAAGTGTCGGCGGTGAGTGGGGAAAGATGGTCGCCTACTTCTTTCAGGCCGGATGCGGCGGCGACATCAATATAGGCGATTTCATTCCGGGCGTCGTAAGTATAGGTGGCTTCAGTAATGCGTCCTAATGCGTCGGTGGTGGGAAGCGTGATGCGTTCACCAGCAAATAACGCGGAGGTTCCTTCGCCACCATCCGACATGGGATGGAGGATGATTTCCGTGTCGTTACTGAGAACTTCGCGGATTCCGGTGGCGATATGGTGGGCAACATCGTGGGCGGATGCTGAGGTTTTAAATGAGTCGGGGGCTATCACTATTCGCATGTGGGTAAGTCTAGCGTGCATTTTTAAGCTTGGATAAGGTGAAGAAACGTACTAACAGTAGTACAGAAAGCCGTTGGAAACAGCCATTAAAAACCTAACCGATTTTTGGCTATAGGTGGGGGTGACACATAGGAATGCGCGCCAAAATTGTATTTAGCGCCTTAAAAATCGGCAAAAATCTAGTATTCTATAGAAATTATTGGAATGAATATAACTAGTGCTTCCTGCGAAAGTTGTGATATCTGCCGTGAAATTCTGTCAATGAATAGGTAATATTTCTATCACTGTGTAGAATTACGTGCTGTAGTCACCACAACGTGGCAGACCAAGCACATCCTATTGGGAGGATTACTATGACAACTGCTGAAGAGCGGGTTTCGGAATACTATGAACTGCTGGTACGTCGTAATGCCGGCGAACCAGAATTCCACCAAGCGGTGGCCGAAGTTCTGGATTCCCTGAAAATTGTTTTAGACAAAGATCCCCACTACGCGGACTACGGTCTCATTCAGCGGCTGTGCGAACCAGAGCGACAGTTCATGTTCCGTGTTCCCTGGGTAGACGATCAAGGTGTTGTTCAGGTTAACCGCGGCTTCCGGGTGCAGTTCAACTCTGCGCTTGGCCCCTATAAGGGTGGGCTCCGCTTCCACCCGTCCGTCAACCTTGGCATCATTAAATTCCTTGGTTTCGAACAAATCTTCAAGAACTCTCTTACCGGTTTGCCCATCGGCGGCGGCAAGGGCGGTGCCGACTTCGACCCCAAGGGCAAGTCTGATGCCGAAATCATGCGGTTCTGCCAGTCGTTCATGACCGAACTCCACCACCATATTGGTGAATACCGGGACGTTCCCGCCGGCGATATTGGGGTCGGCGGCCGGGAAATCGGCTACCTGTTCGGTATGTATCGCCGCCTTTCCAACCAACACGAAGCCGGCGTGCTCACCGGTAAGGGCCTCACCTGGGGTGGCTCCCTGGTGCGCACCGAAGCCACCGGGTATGGCTGCGTCTATTTCACCCAAGAAATGATGAAAGCCCACGGTGACTCGTTTGCCGGCGCCAAGGTAGTGGTTTCTGGCTCCGGCAATGTGGCCATCTACGCCATCGAAAAGGCCCAAGAATTGGGCGCCACCGTCATCGGGTTCTCCGATTCCTCCGGTTGGGTTCACACCCCGGACGGCGTGGATGTGGCTAAGCTCAAGGAAATCAAGGAAGTCCGTCGTGGTCGGGTCTCCGACTATGCGAAGGAAGTGGACGGCGCTACCTTCCACGATGAGGGTTCCCTCTGGTTCCTCCCGTGCGACGTGGCCCTGCCCTGCGCTACCCAAAACGAACTTCATGGCGAGCACGCCCGCGCCCTGGCCGAAAACGGCTGCAAATACGTGGCGGAAGGCGCCAACATGCCGTCCACCGCCGAAGCCATCGAGGTGTTCCGCGAGAAGAAGATCAACTTCGGTCCCGGCAAGGCCGCCAACGCCGGTGGTGTTGCCACCTCTGCTCTGGAAATGCAGCAGAACGCCTGCCGTGACTCCTGGTCGTTTGAATACACCGACCAGCGTCTGCACGAGATCATGCGCAATATCTTCCATAACTGTGAAGAAACCGCCCTGGAATATGGTCACGAGCACGACTATATTATCGGCGCAAACATTGCCGGCTTTAAGAAGGTTGCCGACGCCATGCTGGCCCAAGGCATTATCTAACACCTACCCGGCCTCGCTGATACCCCACATCATCACTCCCCGATGGTGTGGGGTTTTCGCTGCATAAGGCGTCGATAAGCAAAAAATGCCACGCCGTAACCAGGCACTACCACCGCTATTACCTAATTCTCATTATGCTTAACGTCATGTATCGCGTATTTGAGTGCCTAGACGAATTAGTCCGCAATGTGGAACAAGCATATGGGGTGCCCATGACCTCGAATTGCATGGTGCCCCGCAATGAAATGCTGGCGTTGCTTGACGATTTACGCAACGCGCTTCCCGTCGAGATAGATGATGCGCAAGACGTCCTCGACCAGCAAGAACATATTTTAAGCCAAGCCCAGGATCGTGCCACCCAGCTTGTCGACGACGCAACGAGCGAAGCGAACTCTACCGTCAGCCAGGCCCGACACGATGCGGAAAATATGATCTCCGATGCGGAAACCCGGGCCAAAACCACCGTGGCCAAAGCCCAAGACGAGGCTGACCGCATCGTTGATAACGCCCAGCGAGATGCCGACGATCATCTAGCCCGGGCCCAATCCGAGGCCCAACGCATGATCGACTCGGGCAACGAACAATACCAGCGCAGCATCGACGAAGGCCTTGCCGAGCAGCACCGGTTGGTCAGTGAAGCCGAGGTGG
>CAJZGD010000306.1 GCA_915275065.1 uncultured Corynebacterium sp.
AGGTCGGAACCGCCGGCGGCGATGGTGGGCACCACGGTGGTGTCCGGGAAGAAGTCCGTGAATACGGTGGATATGGCCCGGTAGAGCGGGTGATCGGTGGGGGAAATGGTGGCGTCTTCGGTGATGAGGTGTTCGATTGTGTATTCGATGTCGGTGCCGAGGGCGTCGTAAAGCACGGAATCAACATATTCTTGGGATTGCCCGGGCAGGGTGCGGATATCCAGCTCTAACCAGGCGTGGGACGGCAGCACATTGATGGCTTGGCCGGCGCGCAGCACGGTTTGGGCGATGGTCAGGTGGGAAATCGCGTCACCGTAGGCGGCTAATTCGCCTAAATGTTCGTATCCTTTGCCTTGCTCGACGAGTGCGGTAGTGTCGGGGTCGAAGCGGAAGGCCGCGACGAATTGTCGCCAGGTGTCGGAGTCGGTGACCGCTGGTTGGGCGGCGGCGAGTCGGCGGGCTATCTCGCCAATTTTGACGGTCGCCAGGTCTTTGCCGTAGGGTGCGGAGCCGTGACCGGGGTCGCCGTACACGTGGATTCGACGTTGCGCCGCACCTTTTTCGCCCACGTAAACAATAGTGGAATCCGATCCGTCTTGCCCGTGGATGTGGGAGCCACCGGTTTCGCCGACGCAGTTTGCCCAGGAGAACGCGTCGGGGTGGTGTTCCGCGAGCCATTTGGCGCCCAGCCCGCCTCGCGCTTCCTCGTCGGCGACCGCCACGAAGTGCAGCGTTCCGAGGTTCCCGCCCCTGCGCGCCACCTCGCGCGTGACCACGGCCATGACTGCGGTGATAAACAGCATGTCAACGGTGCCGCGGCCGTATATTTTTCCGTCTTCGATCATTCCTTCGAACGGTGGTTTGGTCCAATGCTGCTTATCGACGGGCACCACGTCGGTGTGCGCCAGGAACGTGAGCGGCTCGGCGTCTTGGGGGTTGGTGCCGGGAACGGTGAACACCAAGGATGCTCGTCCGGGTTCCGGCTCAAAGCGCTGGATGTTGATCCCGAGAGTGTCGGCAAAGAATTCGGTGAGGGTGTCGGCGTTGCGGACCTCCTGGCCGCTGCCGGGGGTGAAGTCGTTGACGCAGGCGTTCTGGACCAGGGCTATGAGCAGCTCCAGGGTGTCGTGGTAGAGCGGGTTGTCTGAGGGGATGTGGGAGGAGGTCATGAAACCCATTGATAGCACAATCCTGCACATTTGGGGGTGATGAAATTCAAATTGTTGACCGGAAATGACACATACCTGAACACTATTCAACTACAATCGCTTGAACACCGATCAAGAATGGAGACTCACCCCCATGCCCCTCACAGAACCCACGGATATTTTAGAGCTTGCCCGCACCAAAGTCTTAGACCAAGGAATCGGCCTTGACCAGGGGGAAACCCTCCAGGTCCTACAACTCGGCGACGACCGCATCACGGAAATCCTGGAACTAGCCCACCAGGTACGCCTGAAATGGTGCGGTGAGGAGATTGAGGCCGAGGGCATTATTTCACTCAAAACCGGTGGCTGCCCCGAGGACTGCCACTTCTGCTCTCAGTCCGGCCTGTTCGAATCCCCGGTGCGGTCCGCCTGGCTAGACATTGCCGGACTCGTCGAGGCCGCCAAGCAAACCCAAAAGTCGGGCGCCACCGAGTTTTGCATTGTTGCCGCGGTTAAAGGCCCGGACGACCGGCTCATGAACCAGCTGGAGCAGGCCGTGGCAGCCATTAAAGCCGAGGTGGATATCGAGGTTGCCGCCTCGGTGGGGATTCTCACCCAGGAGCAGGTGGACCGGCTCAAGGCCGCCGGCGTGCACCGCTATAACCATAACCTGGAAACCGCCCGGTCGTTTTTCCCGAACGTGGTGACCACCCACACGTGGGAGTCCCGCCGCGAGACGCTGCGCATGGTTGCGGAGGCCGGCATGGAGGTGTGCTCCGGCGGCATTTTGGGCATGGGGGAGTCCCTGGAGCAGCGGGCCGAATTCGCTTCCGACCTGGCGGAATTAAACCCCACGGAGGTGCCGATGAACTTCCTGGATCCCCGCCCTGGCACGCCGTTTGCCGACAAAGAAGTCATGGCCACCCCCGATGCATTGCGGGCAATCGGTGCGTTTCGGTTGGCGCTGCCCAAGACAATCCTGCGGTTTGCCGGCGGCCGGGAGCTCACCCTGGGCGACCTGGGCACGGAGCAGGGCCTGCTTGGCGGTATCAATGCAATGATTGTGGGCAATTATCTGACCACGTTGGGTCGCCCGATGGAAAACGACCTCGATATGCTCGATAAGCTGCGCATTCCCCTGAAGGTGCTGACCACCAGTGTCTAAGGAATCCACGGAACTGCTAGAAGCCTTGCTCGCCGGTGACGCACCCCGGTTCCACCCCAATACCGGCCAGAATCTCGCCGAAGATGGATCGTTGAAGCTTTCCCCATCCGCGCGCGCTGGCCTGGAGGCGCCCCGCTATTGTCAGCTGTGCGGCCGGCGCATGGTGGTCCAGGTGCGTCCCGACGGGTGGGACGCCCGCTGCTCCCGCCACGGCACCATTGATTCGATGTACCTGGATAACCGCTAGCCAGCTTTACGACGCATTACGCAACGCGAGTGCGATGCGCTACTGTTTGTATGATTTATTTTGTGTTGGATGCCCATGAATCGGCGCTGCGCTCCATCCGCCGCGTCGTCACCGAAACCGCCCCGCCCACGCCGACC
>CAJZGD010000307.1 GCA_915275065.1 uncultured Corynebacterium sp.
TGGCCGCCTACCAAGAAACTCCCGGCGCTGACCGGCCGAAGGCGGTTGAATGCCACGATTTCCCGGCATCGGGTGGGCCCGGCGGTACGGCGAAGGTTGCACACGCCGGATGATCCGCGGATTGCCGCCTACCTGGTGTTTCTGCGAATATCCGCCCCCGATGGGCAGTGGGTGGATCCGGGGGTTGCCCAGGGTTGGGTGCGGGCGTTGGTGGGGTCGGATTATGTCGAATGTGTGCACGAATTGCCGCGGGAGTCGACGCCGACGTATGTGTGGGTGGTTGATGGTTCGTTTTTGCCGATTGCGTCACCGGCCGAATTGGTTACGCCAGCGCCAGTTCCCGCACGGTAGCGTATTGTGAGACTTCCGCCATCAGGGTGGGATCGTGGCAGGTCATGATGATCGCCGGCGGTCGGTTCCCGTGAAGATGGCGGTGTATAAGCCGGTGGAGCTGGGTGCGACCCGGGTAGTCTAGCCCTACGTCGGGTTCATCCAGCAACACCACATCAGTTCCCCGGTTGAATACCTTTTCGACCTGTGCGAGTCGCAGCATGGTGGGGGTGAGGTCGAGCGGGTGGGTTTCGGGGTCGATGCTGGCCAGGGCCCCGGCCGGTTCGCCGCCGATGAAGTCGCGGAGGGTGGTTTCGGTTACCTGGTCGCAGGCGCGTTGGGTTTGCAGGCTTATCGACGCCGGTTGCGGCGTGAGCGCCAGGGTGTGGAGGAGGGTGGTTTTTCCCACCCCGTTGGGACCCCGGAGCCAGCAGATTTCGCCGCGTTCGAGGCGTAAATGCAGTGGTGGCGTGGTGAATCTGGGTTCGGTGGGGGTGGTGAATTGCCACCAGCGGCGGCGGGGTGGTTCGCGCCGGCCTGCAACATCACCCAGGTCGATGATGTCCCCGGTGGGGGCGCATGGTGGCAGTTGTGGGGGTAGGTGCTGCTCGGTGTAGGGGACCATGGTGCCGTCGCGGAGTTCGAAGCAGTCAAAGTGGTGGTCGATGGGTGGCAGACTGTGGGTGACGGCGATGATATCCCCCGGATAGCGGTCTAAAATGTCGCACACTTGTTTGCATGATGTGGTGTCGAGGCCGGCCCAGGGGTCGTCGAGAATGAGGGTGTCTGCTTGGAGCACCAGCACGCTGGCCAATGCCACCCGGCGGGTTTGCCCACCGGAGAGCCTGGTGGGGTGGGCTTCTGCCAAGTCCATGAGGTTCAAATCGGTGAGGATTGCGGTCACCCGGTCGAGCATGATGTCGGGGTGGGTGCCGCGTTGTTCCAGGCCGAAGGCGACTTCTTCGATGACGGTGTCGCGGAGGTAGGTGAGGTGGCAGGTGGCGTCGGCTCCCAGGTAGGCGACCTGGCCGCGCGGGGCGGCGTCGACAAGCTCGCTGGCCCATGATGAGAGGCCGTCACCAATGATGAGGTGGCGTTTCATACGGTAATCACCAAAGTGATGGCAGCCAGGGGCAGAAGTATTCGAACAAGTTTTTGTATTGTGCTGTCGGGTGGTGGTCGCAGCACGGTGCGGGGGCCGGGGAGTTCCAGGCCCATGGTGGTCATGGCGGTGGCGCGCTGCCCGCCGTGGTAGAGCACTTGCACGAGCACGGGTATGACCAGGTTACCGGGGTGTGGGGTGCGGCCGGCGAGTCGGCAGGCGTCACGCATGCGCCGGGTGATGTCGTGGGCTTGGGGCAGGAATTGGATGGCGGAGCCCAGGATGAAGCTCATGCTGTGGTGGATGCGGGCGGTTTGGAGGGCTTTGACCAGCTCGGGGATGCGGACAACCGTGAGCGCGGCTAACAGCGCTGCGATAAGCGCGGCGAATCGGAGGCTCAACTGCCCGGCGGTCACCAGCCCGTCCCGGTAGGTTGTGGCGAAGGGCACGTAGATGAGCAGCATGGACAGGCCGGTGGGGAGGCTGAGGGCCAGGGTGGTGGCGATGAGCGAGAGGTTACGGGTGGTTGCCGTGCCCACGACCAGTGCCGTAATCATCACGGTGGCGGACACCCATGGATTATTCAGCCCTACCACGATGATCCAGGCGGTGAACCCGCACATGATGCTGGTCAGGGGGTTAAGTGCGCGCATGGAAGCTCGCTAGGGTTTTCTTCGGCAGGGATCGGATTGCTACATAAACAATGACCATGACCAGCGCCTTGTCGAGAGGGTCGGACACGAGCGATTGGGCGGTGACGGATCCGATGAGGGAGTTTCCCATTTCCCGGAATAATGACACAAGGGCGCCCGTACCCACGCCGGCGGTTCCGCCATAGACGAACGCGGCGACGGGGGCTGCCAGCATGCCGGAGATGACGCCGAGCCCCACCCCGGCCGCGATGGTGAGGGGAATGTTCCGCAGCATCCCCTTGGCGATCATGACCCCGGACAGCAGCCCGACCATGGCGGATACCGCTGCGAAGGGCAGGGCAGCGGGGTTGAAAAGCCCCCAGACGATGCTGCTGAGGGTGCCGGTGGCCAGGCCGGCGATGGGCCCGGCGAGTCCCGCTACCAGGATGGTGCCCACCGAGTCAAGGTAGAGGGGGATGCCCACGGAGCCGACGATTTGGCCGATCACGATGTTGAGTACCAGGGCGGCGGGGATGATGGCGATCGTGCGGGCGGGCAGGATCGGCAGGCTGGCCGACAGCAACAGGATCGCGCCGAGCACATAGCCGCCCAGGGTGATGAGCGCGGGGCTG
>CAJZGD010000308.1 GCA_915275065.1 uncultured Corynebacterium sp.
GAGAGGTGGGCGTCGACAGGCTAGAGGCTGGAGGTTAGGCGAGCTCGGGGAATTTGGCGATGGCTTCGGCCCAGAGGGCGTCGAAAAGCTCCACGTCAATGGGGGTGCTCGTAATGTCGGGGAAGTCTGCATACGTGTCAGGGTGCGGCACAATCGGCTCGGGCGCACTTGCCATCCCCACGGTGACCTTGGGCGTTGCGGCACCTTGGATTGCGCCGCTGGGATCAAGCTCGATGATGCGTTGCATAGCACACAACTGAGGCGACTGCTCCACCAACTCGGCAATATGCGTGCTCACACCAATCTGCGGTACGGTCAAATCAACCCGAATATATAACGTAGACATAGCACTTATGGTAGTTGAGCGTAGCGCGAGGCTAGCCACGAACACATCATGAGCTGGATTTGGTGGAAGATCATCAAGGGTACAATTAATAAACCAATCGACGAGCTCCCGAAAATCACCGCAGCCATGGGTAAACCAGACGCTAATGATTTCTTCGAACCGCAGAACTGAATCGCTTTCATGTCGGCATCGTCAAATCCTAGCCGCAATGCTACAAACCGAGACAACCACAGCATAAAGGCCACCAAAACCACCGAAAATACGCACAAAATCACAATGTCCCGCGCCCCAATTGTTGACCACACCCCGGCAACCACCCCGGCCGAAAACGCCGAATACACCACCATGACGATCGAACCGCGGTCCACCAGCTTCGTTGCCTTCTTCGCCGCAAACTCTGCCACGCTCCCCCACCGGCGGGCGAACTGCCCCAAAATAAACGGTAACAACAGCTGAAGCGCAATATCACCAAATACATGCGCATCAATAACCACACCACTGCCGCCACCACTGCGCTGCGACATGAGCAACATGACCAATGCTGGTGTCGCCACCACGCCAAGCACATTGCTTGCCGACGCGCTCACGATCGCCCCCGCAACATTGCCACGCGCAATCGACGTGAATGCCACCGACGACTGCACTGTCGATGGGACCAGCGTCAAATACAACACCCCCATATACAGCTCTGGATTATATGACATTCCCACCGGCCGTAATGCCACTCCGATCAGCGGAAACAACACAAACGTAAACGCCAAAATAGTTGCGTGTAATCGCCAATTCGTTAACCCATCCAACGCCTCTTTAGTGGATAACCGCGCACCGTAAAGGAAAAACAGCACAGCCACAGCAACGACGGTGGCGGTACTAAACCACTCTGCGGGCCGCCCCGAAATCGGGAAAAGGATCGCAACAATCACCGCCAGCACAATAAAAATGATGAGCGGATCCAGGCTGCCAAATCTGGAACTCACCTTGCTACCAAACTTGCTAAGCATAGTTATATTCTATGGCGTCGAGTGAGAGAGCTCGGGAAAACCGCTGGTTACGTGCGTAATTGGGGATGCGGGTTGCGGGCGGCGGGGCCTGCGAGGCTGGCCCAGTGCGGCGAAATCGACCTGGCTGCGTTGCGGCGAGCTGGGTGGACCCGGCGTGTCGCAACGGCGGTGCCGGACTGGCAATAGCTGGGCGACCGTAATAGTGGTCAATGTAACATTCTGCAGTCTGGTTACGTACTCTGAACAGCACAAATATTAGGCTTGGTGGCGGTATGAGCCTGTATGAAACACTGGCGACTTACCGTTATCGCAGGTAGCATCAGGGAATGACTATCAGTCCCCTTTTTGCTCCCCTTACTCTCCGCGGGCTCACTATAAAAAATCGCATTTTCCTCCCACCAATGTGCCAATACCAAGCTGGTGAAGACGGCATTCCTACCGACTGGCACCTCGTGCATTATGGCGCTCGGGCGGCTGGCGGCTTCGGGCTCATCATGGTTGAGGCAACCGGCGTTTCCTCGGAAGCCCGGATTTCCCCGAACTGTGTCGGCATCTGGAACGATGAGCAGGCTGAAGCATGGAAGCCCATTGTGAAATTCGCCCATTCCCTGAGAGCAGCAATCGGTGTGCAGCTTATTCATGCTGGCCGTAAGGCATCTAGTTTCCCTGGGTTGCCCGGGTATGCCAGTGGTACGGTTCCCCTGGAAGAGGGTGGTTGGGTAACAAAGGCCCCCAGCCCGGAGCCTTTCCCCGGGTATGTGCCGCCGCAGGAGCTGACCGTTTCGGATATCGCTGCCGTTGTTGCGGATTTCCAGGCGGCTGCGCGCCGGGCCGTTGCTGCTGGGTTTGATACGGTCGAGATTCATGGTGCCCACGGCTACCTGTTGCATCAATTCCTCTCCCCGGTGTCGAATCATCGCACCGATGATTATGGTGGCAGTTTTGATAATCGGGCTCGGATCGTGATCGAAATTATTGACGCCATCCGCGATGTTATCCCTGCTGACATGCCATTATTGCTTCGATTGTCCGCAACTGATTGGCTGGAGAATGCGCCGGGTGTGGAGTCGTGGGGTATCCCTGAAACGATCCAGTTGGCGACGCTTGCCCGGGAGCATGGGGTAGATATGATCGACGTTTCCAGTGGTGGGCTCGTTCCTGCCCCTATTTCTACGGGCCCCGGTTACCAAGTTCCATTGGCAAATGCTGTCCGTGAGGCCGCCGGTATTCCCGTTGTGGCCGTTGGTGAATTGGGGGATCCGCTCACCGCCCAACAGGTGCTTGTCGACGGCCTGGCGGACGCCATCGACGTTGGGCGGGCCGCG
>CAJZGD010000309.1 GCA_915275065.1 uncultured Corynebacterium sp.
CGGGCCTGAGGCGATAATGTCGTGGCGGGTTTCCCCGGATCGGGTCTTTATTGCCGCGGTGTAGTGAACCACCCCGCCGGGCAGTTTTTCTTCAGAAAGGAATTGCAGCCGCAGGTCAGGGGCGGGGGAATAGGTGGCGGCAAACGTGCGCCACTGGAGACCACGGGCCTCTTGTCGCAGCCCGCGGGGAAGCTGGTGGCCGAACCTGGCCAGGAATGGGTCGTCGGCGAATCTCCGCGTGGTTGAGGTGCGGCGAGGCTCCAAACCGAAATATATGCAGCGATTCTTATTGATAGCGGTAGCGATGGACATGTCGGTTCCTTTAGAAAAAATACAATTACTCACAAAATGTTTTTATTTCTGGCGTGGCCGCCTATGGTGGGGCAATGCCACGCCAGAAAACTCTCGGCTAATGGTGAACCGCCATAGTCGTTGGGTTCCTGCATGTGGAAACAGAACGCTACGTGACACAAAACATAATCCATACCACAGCAAAAAGCAAAACGGAAGCCGTTTCGGGCTTCCGTTAGGCCCCCCTGTGTGGGGGTGGAAGTTAGGTGGTCTTATGAATGGTATGTGAGGAGGAACGTGGCCTCCGCAATGGCAATATTCTCAATCTCGGTGGGATCCACCGACTCGTTGGCCGAGTGGATGGTGGTTTGGGGCTCCTCCACGCCGAAGAGAGTCAGCTCTGCCGAGGGGACGGCGTCGATAAGCTCGGCGCACAGCGGAATCGAACCGCCCGCGCCCACTAGCGTCAATTCCTTATTGTCGTAGGCGCCGCGCAGACACTGGATAAACGTGGTGACCGCCGGGCCCTCAATATTGGATGAGAACGGATTATTCACATCCGACACCTGCACACTCAGGCGAGCATTCCATGGCACATGCGAACGCAAATGCTTCGTCACGGCGGCCGCCACCCCGGAAGCATCCATGCCCGGCGGCACCCGCAGATTCAGCTTTGCGCTTGCGGTTGCCGGCACCGCATTCACCGCATCGGAAACCGGTGTGGACGTAAATCCGGTGACCGTGATCGCCGGCCGCGCCCACACCATGTCCGCCGGATTATCCGCCGAGGTGCCCATGATCTCCACCCCGTCCAGCATTCCGGCATCCTTGCGGAATGTTTCGGGATCGTACTGAGCCCCCGACCACTTCTGGTCCACATCTACGCCGTCGATCTGGACGCGGCCGTGCTCGTCCCGGAAGGAATCAATGAGGCGAATGAGTGCGGCGGTCGCATCTGGGGCGGCGCCACCAAAACTGCCCGAATGCACCGGGTTTTGCAGCGTATCCACCTGCACGGTGATCTGCGCCCCGCCGCGCAGCGAGGTGGTGAGGGTTGGCTCGCCCACCGCCGCATTGCCCGTGTCCGCGATGAGAATAACATCGGCGGCAAACAGTTCCGGCCGGGCCTTGATGAGCTCCGAAAGCTCCGCCCCGCCTTGCTCCTCCGACCCCTCGATGAGCACCTTAATTCCTAGGTCGGTGCCGCCCAGCTCGTTGACGGCACGCAGTGCAGCCAGGTGCATGACAACGTTGCCCTTGCAGTCGGCGGCACCCCGCGCGTACCAGCGGCCGTTCCGCTCGGTGAGGGTAAATGGATCCGAATCCCACTTCGACGGGTCGCCCGCGAGCACCACATCGTAGTGGCAGTACAGCAGGACGGTAGGGGCGTTTCCCTTCGCGGGCTTGGATGCGATGAACAGTGGCGCCGGCGTGTCCTCCTGGTATGTGGTGACCGTCAGCCCCACGGATTCGAACGCGGCCTTGACCCATGCGGCAGCGTGCGCGTGCTCTTCTACGAGCTCCGGCACTCCCTGCACAGAATTAAAGGATGTGATTTCCTTGAGGTCCGTGAAAATCCTATCGCGTTGCCCGGTGACGATAGGTCGCACCTTGGCGATTGTTTCTGTAGTCATAACTTAAAAGTGTAGTTGGGTCCCAGTATGCGTGGGGCCGGTTTCGCATTGCTTATCGACGCCCTCCCGGTTCAAAGCGGCCCGCTCCCAAGTCCGACCTTCCCTCCGGGAGTTGTGTGCTGCGTTTTGTGGGATGAGCGCCCGGACTTGGGGCCCAAAATCCAGATATCGCAGCACAGTACTCACCCATACGCGCCGCGAAGCCGGCAGTCCAGGGACGTGTGCTGCGATATCTCCCGCCAGGAGATGAATCTGGGGCCAAAACAGGCAATATCGCAGCACACATCCCTGGGGTGTGGGGCATCGAACTTGTGGGTGAACCACGTCACGCTCCGGTAATTCGGGATTTCGGTTGTCTGACAAGTACTGTGCTGCGATATCTCGCAAATCGGGCCCCAAACCCGGCCCAAAATCCAGATATCGCAGCACACTACTTTCGATACGCCGGTGGGCGCGGGTGAGTGTTGGCGGGATCCGGTCGGCGGGAGCGAATATCGGTGAGTGTGGGTGGGCGCCGGCGGGCGCGATTGTGTGTGCTGCGTTTTGTGGGATGAGCGCCCGGATTCAGGGTCGAAATTTGAGATATCGCAGCACAGTAGGTGAAACGCCTGAGGCACCTAGGGCTGGTGGTGAGGGAGGGGCTCTTGGGGTCAGGCGGGGCGAGGCGAGGTGAGGCGGGATTGAGCTGGTTCGGGGTTGCGTGGGCGCGGCCCGGGCGCGGCGCGCGGGGCG
>CAJZGD010000310.1 GCA_915275065.1 uncultured Corynebacterium sp.
CCCGCCGGCCACGCCACTCGCTCAACCACGCCAAACTCGCGGTTCGCGCACCACCACTTGAGCCGCATGGATCGCCACCCACATTGCCCACGGTTCGCGCCACGCTCACCAACATCGCCGAGCATCAATAAGACGAAGCGTTCGTCCCGTCGCACGGTAGTGCGGTTTGCCAATCAACCGCATTCGTTAGGTTTTTTGAATAGATTTTTGCCATTCTGAGCAATATCATTGCGTAGATTTTCGTATTTTGCGAAGGTTTCGACCGTTTCGCCCTACTTTACCCCCTGTAAGGGGATAAAGTCGTAGCATGACCGAATCAACCGCAAATAATCCGACCCCCCGGGTAACCCCGGCTGGGGCAGATGGGCATCAGGGCGGCAGTGTGACTGGGGTTGGGGAATCGTCACAATCACAGTCCCAGCAGCAGTCGAATCAGTCGCCCACAGTGTCAACCACCAAGCTTGGTAAAGGGCTGAAAACCCGCCATTTAACCATGATGGGTCTCGGGTCGGCCATTGGCGCCGGGCTGTTCTTGTCTACCGGCGTAGGTATTCATATTGCGGGTCCGGCGGTGATCCTTGGCTATGTGTTGGCCAGCATTGTTGTGTTGATGATTATGAAGATGCTTGGGGAAATGGCGGCGGCACGGCCGAATTCCGGGTCGTTCTCGGTGTATGCAGAGCAGGCATTGGGGCACTGGGCTGGGTTTTCGCTCGGGTGGTTGTATTGGTTCATGCTCACCATGGTGATGGGGGCGGAGATGACTGGTGCCGCCAGCATCATGGGGCAATGGTTTGGCATTGACCCGTGGATTCCCGCGTTGGTGTGCGTGACGTTTTTCGCCGTGGTGAATTTGGCGAATGTGCAAGGGTTTGGCGAGTTCGAGTTTTGGTTTGCGTTCGTCAAGGTCGCGGTTATTATTTTCTTCCTCATCGTGGGAATATTATTAATCTTTGGGCTCTTGCCGGACACGGAGTTCGTTGGTGCCCACAATCTTACGAACGGCAGTTTCATGCCGAATGGTATCCCGGGTGTGGCCGCTGGTTTGCTGGCGGTGGCGTTCGCGTTTGGCGGCATTGAGATTGTGACGATTGCGGCTGCGGAGTCAGAGAACCCGTCGTCGGCAATTGCCACGGCGGTGCGGTCGGTTATTTGGCGGATTTCGCTGTTTTATTTGGGTTCGGTGACGATCATTATTTTCCTCATGCCCTACGACATGATTGGTGGGGCAAAAACCGCGGCGGAGTCACCGTTCACCATTATTTTAGGGATGGCGCACATCCCGTATGTGGTGGGGTTCATGGAGCTGATTATTGTGTTGGCGCTGTTGTCGGCGTTTAATGCCCAGATTTATGGCACGTCACGGCTGGTGTATTCGTTTGCGAAGCGCCATGATGCGCCGCAGGTGTTTGCAAAGACGAATAAGCATAAGGTTCCGACGAATTCGGTACTATTGAGCATGTTTTTCGCGTTTGTGTCGGTGGGGTTGCAGTACTGGAATCCGCCCGGGTTGTTGGCGTTTTTATTGAATGCGGTGGGTGGCTGCATGATTGTGTTGTGGATCATGGTTGCGGTGACGTGGTTGCGGTTGCATCCGATATTGGTGTCGGGTGGGGAGATCACGACGGTGCGCATGGTGGGGTATCCGTGGACGGCAATTGTGTGCCTGCTGTTATTGGGCGGGTTGGTGTTATTGATGCTTTCCGATGCGGCATCCCGGTCACAGGTGATATCGGTGGCTGTGGTGTTTGGGTTGGCAGTATTCATGAGTTTTGTTGCGAAACGTTTCCATCCGAGTAGTCGAAGTCTTGAGGCATAGTGGTGCGCGTGCGGCTTTGACAAGCATCGCAATTGGTGCAGTACACTCGGTTGTCATGACTTCTGCTTTTGCCACTGGCCTGGCCACGATTCATTCCAATGACACTGTTCTCGATGTTTGGTTCCCTGACCCCAAGCTTTCCGACGACGTGCGCGAGTCGAGCACTGAGTTTCCTGATAAGGTACCCGCCGAGTTGCATCCGCTCGCCCATATTGATGCGGCACGGGAAACCCGGCGAGAGGTGGTGTACACGCAGATCGCTTCGCTTGACGACGCCCCGCAGGATGCGTTTGATGCCTACCTGCGGCTGCATTTATTGTCGCACCGACTGGTCAAACCACACGGATTGAACCTTGATGGCGTATTCGGGTTGTTGGCGAATGTGGTGTGGACGAATCACGGCCCGTGTTTGCCTGCCGGTTTTGAGACCACCCGGGCAAAGCTGCAAACCCGGGGGCCGGTTGTGGTGTATGGGGTGGATAAGTTCCCCCGCATGGTGGATTATGTGATGCCAACCGGGGTGCGGATTGGTGACGCAGATCGGGTGCGGTTGGGGGCGCATCTTGCGGAGGGGACAACCGTGATGCATGAGGGGTTTGTGAATTTTAATGCCGGCACTTTGGGCAATTCCATGGTGGAGGGCCGGATTTCCGCCGGTGTGGTGGTTGATGACGGCACCGATATTGGTGGCGGCGCCTCGATCATGGGAACCTTGTCGGGTGGCGGCAAGGAGGTTATTTCCTTGGGGAAGCGCTGCCTGTTGGGGGCGAACTCCGGCTGTGGGATTTCGTTGGGGGATGATTGCGTGGTGGAGGCCGGCCTCTATGTGACGG
>CAJZGD010000311.1 GCA_915275065.1 uncultured Corynebacterium sp.
GGTAGTTGATTTGGAATCGCTACGAGGAATGAAGGTATACGTTATTGAACCATATATACGATGATGAACTCACGGGGAAGCTCATTTGGCTGCTGGAAATAAGATTGAATCACTCAAAGTTGTTGTGGCGCATAATCGCTTTTGCGGATCGAGAAGCACAAGGTAGGCGATACGTTAGGCAATGATCGCTAGCGTCGCGCGTCGACAAGCAAAAATAGAATGGAAACAACTAATATGAATATTCTCCCCTACGAACCATCAATGCGTCAGGCTGCCCTCGACCTAGCGCTACGCGCCTGGGAGCCGGTATTTCCGCAGCTCAAAGCCGCCGTGCCCAGTTTCGTTTACGGCGCATTCTACCCGGAGGAATGGCAGAAACGACAGCTGAGTGACCTGGCGCATATCCTCGACAATGAACCGCACACCGTGGATGTGGCAATGCTGCAGGATCCGAACGGTTCGGAAACCCCACAGTTAGCGGGCTGGGTCTGCACCCGAATCCACCCGGAAGATTCCATGGGTGAGGTGTATATTCTGGCCGTCGACCCACAATTTCAACGCCGCGGCATCGGTCATGCCCTCATGAACCACAGTCACGACCGGGCGCGAGCAGCCGGCATGACCATGATGATGGTCGAAACGGGCGGCGACCCGGGGCATGCCCCCGCCCGACACACCTACGAAGCGGCAGGTTATCAACGGTGGCCAGTCGCCCGCTATTTCAAAAACCTGCAATAACCACGTGCGATACTGTCCCTACGAAGCCTTATTATTTGGATCGTCGGGATTATACGCACACTCCGAAACGGTCTTGTCGGTCTCCATGGTCAGCACCGACTCCAACCGATACGAACGAGAATGTTTCTTCTCGATGCGCGTCAAAATCACATTATTACTGCTGTACTTGGGATCATTAATCCGATCCCTGGCAAAAAATGCATCCTTGCTGCTAGGCTCTCGATTGGATATGTCATTCGGGTTACCCCGTCCAAAGGATGCGTTCTGCACCATGTCCCGCGCCACATGAATTTGCAAGAACTCCTTGCGTTCCTGATTCGGATAAATAGTAAAAATTGTCTTCTGCGAGTTCGTGATTGGCGGCTTGAACTTGATATACACAAACGTGTCCCCCTGCACTGTGCGAGCCAGGCCCAGGTACTCCATCACCGGGTAATCATCCGAACCAGCCTCCGAAACCGGTTTTTTCTCCCCCTCCGGCAACCCATCCTTGCTGCGGTGCTGGAACGTGCAGGCAGAATAATATATGGGATCCTCAATGAGGTCGTCGCCTTCCTCCCCGCCGGCACTAGACTTCTTCTTCGAGCCGTTCGACGCGCCTGTCGACGAATCCGCTGCCCCTATCGCATCCTCACCAGATATTTTATCATCAGCCGAAGTCGTAGCGGTGGGTGCGGTAACCGTGGGCGAAGACGCCCCACCCCCGGCGTCGGTGGTGAACTGCTGGGCAAACGGAATGGCGCAACCACTCAAACAGGGGAGAAGTAGTAGCGTTGTCATCAACGTCCCGAATCGTCGCCGCGCCGGCCGCACCATAGTCTTACCCTTTCGCCAATTATGCCATTACTCCTTTTAGCTTAATTCAGCGAAGCCCTGGTAAAACTCCCGCGACAAAAAACTTGCATGCCACAAGCCCACGCATCCAATCCGCGCAGCTCAAGCCATATTGCTGGACAAGGCTTCGGGGGTGGATGCCTGACAAGTGTTTGCCGCCTATTCGTCAGAGGTCGCAGGTTTCCCCTGGGCTTCCTCGGCAGCCTTGGCATCATGCACATCCTCAGGAGTTTTTGCCTTACGACGAGGAATGAAATGCATCACCACCACAATGATCGCCCCCACAGCCAGGCCAATCACCAGCGAACATAACGTTTCCACCAGCCATTCCACAAACCCGCCCAGGTGCGCCACGTGATGAGCCCACCCATGCACCAACTCATAAGGGGCATGCCACCCCAATTCGTTCGCCCCCACCAGCAGAATGTGGCCCCCCACCCACAACATGGCAAACATGCCAATAATAGAAATCGTGTGCAGCACCTTCGGCATGGCCGCCACCAACCCATGGCCCAACTTTTTCCGAAACGCGTTATCCCCCGCGGACAGCTTCAACCCCACATCATCCATCTTCACCAATACCGCGACCGCGCCATACACCATGATCGTCACCACAAAGGCCACCACAATCAGCACCACAAGCTGCATCCAAAAACTATTGGTGGCCACCTCGTTCAGTGAAATCACCATGATCTCTGCGGACAAAATCAAATCCGTGGTGATCGCACCCCGCACCAACGTATTCTCATCCTTCGCCGCAGCCTTTTCCTCCGCTTCCTCATTATGGCCAGAGAAAAACTCCCACACCTTCTCCGCACCCTCAAACGAAAGGTACAGGCCGCCTAGCATCAACAATGGTGTGAGTGCCCACGGTGCCAAGGCATTCAATAATAAACAGATGGGCAAAATAATGGCGATCTTATTCACCAACGAACCCTTGGCGATGCGGAAAATAATCGGCAACTCCCGCGCCGGCGTC
The DNA here is from genome assembly GCA_915275065.1 of uncultured Corynebacterium sp. Taxonomy (GTDB): domain Bacteria; phylum Actinomycetota; class Actinomycetes; order Mycobacteriales; family Mycobacteriaceae; genus Corynebacterium. The sequence goes on from CAJZGD010000311.1 coordinate 2,552, forward strand.
ACACCCGTCACAAATCTTGGGGTGACGGCCGTATCGTCGATCACCACACCGGCGGCCTTGGCCGACGTGCGGGCCGC
>CAJZGD010000312.1 GCA_915275065.1 uncultured Corynebacterium sp.
CGAGGTGATAGCCCCAGCGCACCACCGCTGGACCCCGAGCCGGCCCGGCCTGACCCCAACGACGAAAACCCCAAGGAGAACCCATGACCGCCGGCCCCCGGGAAGTCCGTGCCCCCCGTGGCACCACCCTCACCGCCAAATCCTGGCAAACCGAAGCGCCCATGCGCATGCTCATGAATAACCTTGACCCCGAGGTAGCTGAACGCCCCAACGACCTCGTCGTCTACGGTGGCACCGGCAAAGCCGCCCGCAACTGGGACGCCTTCGATGCCATCATCGCCGCCCTCAAAGACCTCAACACCGACGAAACCCTCCTCATCCAATCCGGCAAACCCGTCGCCGTCTGGAAAACCAACCCCTGGGCGCCCCGCGTCCTCATCGCCAACTCCAACCTCGTTGGCGACTGGGCCACCTGGCCCGAATTCCGCAAACTCGAAGCCGAAGGCCTCATCATGTACGGCCAAATGACCGCCGGCTCCTGGATCTACATCGCTACCCAAGGAATCCTCCAAGGCACCTTCGAAACCTTCGGCGCCATTGCCCGCAAACGATTTGGCGGCACCCTCGCCGGCACCATCACCCTCACCGGCGGCTGCGGCGGCATGGGCGGCGCCCAACCACTCGCCGTCACCCTCAACGGTGGCGTCTGCATCATCGCCGACGTCGATAAAGCCCGCCTAGAACGCCGTCACGCAAAACGCTACCTCGACACCATCGCCACCAACCTCGACGACGCCATCACCCAGGCCAACCAGGCAAAAGCCGACAAACGCGCGCTCAGCATCGGGGTTGTTGCCAACGCCGCCGACGTGTTCCCGGAACTACTCGCCCGACAACGAGCCGGCGACATCACCATCGACATCGTGACCGACCAAACCTCCGCCCACGACCCCCTCAGCTACCTCCCCCGCGACGTTCCCTTCGAAGCCTGGCACACCGAAGCCGCCGAAGACCCAGCAACATTCACGAAAAAATCCCGGGAATCCATGGCCGCACAAGTCCAAGCAATGGTGGAATTCCAAGACGCCGGCGCCGAAGTATTCGACTACGGCAACTCCATCCGTGACGAAGCCCGCCACGCCGGATACGCACGCGCATTCGAATTCCCCGGGTTTGTGCCCGCCTACATCCGACCCCTCTTCTGCGAAGGCCTCGGCCCCTTCCGCTGGGCCGCCCTCTCCGGCGACCCCGAAGACATCCGCGTCACCGACCAAGCGCTCAAAGAACTCTTCCCCGACAACGAGCACCTTCACCGGTGGCTCGACGCGGCCGAAGAATACGTAGAATTCGAAGGCCTACCAGCGCGCATCTGCTGGCTAGGCTACGGCGAACGCCACAAAGCCGGGCTGCTCTTCAACCAACTCGTCGCCGAAGGAAAAATCTCGGCACCTATCGTCATCGGCCGCGACCACCTCGACTCCGGCTCCGTCGCCTCACCCTACCGCGAAACCGAAGCCATGCTTGACGGTTCAGACGCCATCGCCGACTGGCCCCTCCTCAACGCCCTCACCGCCGCAAGCTCCGGTGCAACCTGGGTATCCATCCACCACGGCGGCGGCGTTGGCATCGGTCGCAGCATCCATGCCGGCCAAGTATGCGTCGCCGACGGCACCGAACTAGCCGCACAAAAACTCGAACGAGTACTCACCAACGACCCCGGCATGGGCGTGGTACGGCACTTCGACGCCGGCTACGACCGGGCCGCCGAAGTCGCAGCCGAACGCGGCATCACCATGCCCATGGAATTCCACAGCCGAGAAACCCAAGGATAACAGCGTGACCGCAGTCCTATTCGAAAACATTAGCGAGCTACGCACCGTGTCAGCGCTCGGCACCCTCGCTAACGCAGCAATCGTCGCCGACGACGGCCGCATCGCCTGGATCGGCCCCACCACCCAAGCGCCAGCTGCCGACACCCGCATTGACCTGGGCGGTCGCGCCGTGCTCCCCGGCTGGGTCGACTCCCACACCCACATGCTTTTCGACGGCAACCGCGCGGCAGAATTCGAAGCCCGCATGGCCGGACAAAGCTACGCTGCAGGCGGAATTAACGTCACAGTGACAGCTACCCGGGCTGCCACCGACACCCGATTGGAACAACTACTACACGACCGGATCAATGCCGCCCGCGCCGGGGGAACCACCACCCTGGAAACCAAAACTGGCTATGGACTAGATGTGGAATCGGAACGCCGAGCCGCTCGCATCGCCGCCACCGGGGCGGATGATGTGACATTCCTGGGGGCCCACGTGACACCAGTCGGGGCAGACCCCGACGACTACGTGGACCTGGTGTGCGGGGACATGCTCGATGCAGTTGCACCCTATGTGCACTGGATTGACGTGTTCTGTGAACGAGGCGCGTTCGACGAGTCCCAGTCCCGGAAGGTACTGCAAGCCGGCCGGGCGCGCGGCTTAGGGTTGCGGGTGCACGGCAATCAATTGGGTGCCGGGCCTGGCGTGCGGTTGGCCTGCGAGTTGGGGGCGGCCAGCGTGGACCACGTGAATTACCTAGATGGTGAGGACGTGGAACGCCTGGCAGCCAGCGACACCGTGGCAACTGTGCTGCCAGCCTGTGATCTGTCTACCCGGGAACCGTTCGCCCCGGCCC
>CAJZGD010000313.1 GCA_915275065.1 uncultured Corynebacterium sp.
CGCACCCAACCCGGCCCGAGCCCTACCCGCATCGGGCCCGAAATGATTGCCATACCCGAAGGTCACGACGTTACCGTCGACGCCACCCTCACCCCCCTCGGTGAGGCGATTATGGTTGACGCCACTATTCATGCCCGCCTTCAAGGTGAATGTGTGCGTTGCCTCAAAACCATTACCCCCGACGCCACCCTCACTGTCTCCCAGGTGTTTGCCACTACCCCCGATTTTGTGATGGGTGACCCTGATGATGAGTCGGAAACCGAGGCGGTGCCGCTAATCCAACACGACACGGTCGATCTGCTCCAAAGCGTCATCGACGAGGCCGGTATCACCTTGCCGTTCAACCCGGTGTGCCCCGACGGGTGCGCCGACGATGCGGAGGTTCCCGGCCTGAGCCAACTCGATGACGATTCCGATGACTCCGACGATTCCGAGAGCGGTGCGGCTCGGCCCATTGATCCGCGCTGGTCGGGTTTGGAGAAATTCCTATGAGCCGTAAACGCAGCCGTCTCACCGGCACCGAAGCCCTCGAACAAGAATTCGCCAAGGTGGACCATGGTCCCCTGTTGGCAGCCCTGGGAGTCGACCTGCCCCACGATATACTCACCCTGGCGCTTACCCACCGATCATTCGCCAACGAAAACGGCATGCTCCCCAATAATGAGCGACTAGAATTCTTGGGCGACGCGGTGCTAGGGCTGTCGGTGGCAGGCAAGCTATTCGAGCAATACCCCACAAGGCCCGAATCCGATATTTCGAAAATGCGTGCGAGTATCGTGTCCCGGTACGGGCTTGCCGATATCGCCCGCGAAATCGGGCTCGGCCAATACATTCTCCTGGGCAAGGGTGAACTGTTGACCGATGGGCGCAATAAGGATTCCATCCTAGCCGATACCACCGAAGCCCTCCTCGGCGCCATTTACCGAATCCATGGCTTCGATATTGCCCGCGATGTGGTGCTGCGGCTGTTCGCCCATAAGATCAGCCATGCACAAGCCACCGCCCTGCACCAGGATTGGAAAACCAGTTTGCAGGAGCGGTTGGCCGAATACAAACTGCCCATGCCCGTCTATGAGGCAACATCTGTTGGCCCCGAACATGAGCAGGTGTTTACCGCATCGGTGAATGTTTTGGGCAGGATCATAGGCGAAGGCACTGGTACCAACAAGAAACTTGCGGAACAGGCTGGAGCCCACCAGGCCCTAGAATTCCTCAACGACCCGAAGGCTCGCGCCGAACTCATCCAATGCCAGAACTCCCAGAAGTAGAAACCATTCGCCGCGGCCTTGCCGAACACGTGTGCGGTCGCACCATTGCTGATGTGGTGGTGCATCATCCACGTGCGATCCGCCATGTCCTCGGAGGGGCAGGGGAATTCCAGGCCGAAATCTTAGGTCGCACCATTATTGGGTTGGGTCGCCGCGGAAAATTCCTCTGGCTGAATCTAGCGGATTCGGCCGCGGCGGCGACCCATTCGGAAGCAGAACCGCCGCAACCCACGCCTCAGGCGGCACCCCAAGCGGGCGATCAGGTCGTGGTGGTGCATCTTGGGATGAGCGGCCAAATGCTCATCAAGGATGCGAACGCGAATTCGGATGACCCCAAGTTTAAGCACTGTCGCATCCAGGTCCGGTTCGATGACGATACCCAACTATGGTTCGTGGATCAACGCACCTTCGGCTACTGGTTGCCCACCCATCTTGTTGACGCCGGCCTGGGCCTCGTCCCGGAAACTGCCGACCATATTGCCCGGGATCTCCTCGACCCGGAGCTGGAACTGTCGGATGTAGCAGCAACGATGCATTCGAAAACCTTGGCGGTGAAAAAATTATTGCTCAACCAGGGAATCATTGCTGGCATTGGCAATATTTACGCCGACGAAATGCTGTGGTTTGCCGCAGTCAACCCGAATCAACCGGCGAACACTCTTGATCTTGCTGCCTTGAAAAACTTATTGGTGGCCGGTCGCACAGTGATGCGGGCTGCCGTGTCCCGGGGCGGCACTAGCTTTGACGACCTCTACGTGAATGTGAACGGAGAATCCGGGTATTTCGATGTGGAACTTCACGCCTATGGTCAGGACGGCCGGCCATGCGATCGGTGCGGCACAATTCTGGTGAAAGAAAAATTTACCAACCGGTCGAGCCATTACTGCCCTCATTGCCAACCGCTGGTGACCTAAAGCCGCAATGGTCAGGGGGAGTTATCAGCCTAAAGGAATATTATTACCAGAACGGGGGTGGTAATAATTGGTTAAATCATGGGTCTATGAGTTTGGTAATAAGTTAGGCGGGGGTGAAGCAGACACGGTAATATGACCCCCATGGAAAATGATTCCCCTATGGCTGTGTTAGAGGATTTCGTCACTAACACGATCAATAATAATATTTGGACGGTTATTCCGTGGCTACTCATTGCCGCTGGCCTTTATTTTGCGGTCAGAACCATTGTGGTGCAGGTGCGCATGCTGCCGGAAATGTTCCGAGCGGTGATGGAACGCCCGGCAACACAAGAAGAAAACGACGCCGAGGGAATATCTTCCTTCAAAGCATTCACAATTTCCGCAGCCTCCCGGGTGGGGACCGGAAACGTGGCCGGGGGTGCC
>CAJZGD010000314.1 GCA_915275065.1 uncultured Corynebacterium sp.
GCAGCAACAGTTCTAAGCTTGGTTTCCGTCTGAAACTAGTACTTGTGGGTGGCCCTGAAACCAGAAACCATGCTTAGCGGAAGTGCTGAGCTGGACTTTAGATTTCTGTCCGCCGACTTTCTTGCTGATATGCACACCTGCTACCTCAAACTCAAGCTCAGCACTAGTGCAGCTGGACTTGTAGCACAACATCTAAGCTGCAAAACCCTCCCAAAGCATCTTGGAAAGCCCAAATTTCGGGAGAAATGCAGCTTAGAACACCTGCTGCCATAAACTCGCTAAGAGCAGCAACAGTTCTAAGCTTGGTTTCCGTCTGAAACTAGTACTTGTGGGTGGCCCCAAAACCAGAAACCATGCTTAGAACATGTGCTGAACTTGACTTTGTTCTCCGCTCCTATCCGAATCCAGGTGTTCCACGAACCTGTTACACCCCGTAGCACAACATCTAAGCTGCAAAAGCCCTAAGCGGGTTTTCCAACAAGCACACACCACCCGGCCCAACCCCCGTACCCCAGCTCAGCCCAAACAATCACAGGCCGTTATCTGAAGCCAAAAAGTAGCAATAACGATCGCTTAGCAAATACGGGCATTATACAATCACTACCATGACGGAATCAGAAATTGCGCAACTCGCGCAACCCGCCCCCAGAAGGGGGGACTATTCCGATCAAGCAATCACACAAAAACCACCTGCGCTCACCGAATTAACCCTGCTCCGATATATCACCCTCATTGGGCTCGCCACATATATTGTTAATATCCTCTTCAAGTTCGGCCCATTTCTGGAATTTCTCAGAAATAACCACCGATTTGTCACATGGACCAATAGTGCTTTCGCTATTCTCTCTTTAAGCCTGGCGGGTTTATTGTTCGCCATCATTGTCAATAAGCATCCGATCTACATCATTGGCATTTCCATCGCCATGGTGGCTTATCTGCAATTGGCCGTCATTCAAATCACCGAGCTCATTATCTTTCACGGCTCCCCATGGGACCAACTCCACCTGGGAGATGTTGCTGGCGTCCCCACCTGCCTCACGGTGTCCATTCTGCACCGGAAACTCGGCAAGATAGGCATGGTTGTGGCAATCCTTATCATTCCGGTGGTGGCCACCAGCCAAAACGTCAACTCCATCATGCTGCGCCCCTATGTGTTTGATGTGCTGTATTCCACCTTTGTCGGCACCCCATGGATGTATATGGTGCATCATGTGGTGGCAACCAGCCGCAGAACAGATAAGGCGGCGTTTGACGAGTACCAGGCACTCACCAGTATTCAACGGTCAAACCAGTTAAAGGAGTTAGAGGCCACATCCCTGAGCAATATTCACGACCGAATATTGTCCACGCTCAATAACATCAATAAGGGGGTTGCCGATCCCAAAGACATCCATGCCATTGATGTTTTTGACCTGGTGCCAACAGGTTCCATGCCGCTCACCACGTTCATTCAACACCTCAAAACTCAGGTGGAGGATGACACCCGGGTTGTCGTACCGGAAGTCACCAGTGACACCATAGCGATCCCCATGGAAATCGCGGCCACAATGTTAGCTGCCATCGAGCAGGCCCACACCAATTCCATTGCGCACGCCCCACAGGCCCAGCGGGAACTGGTGGCAACATGGGATGAATCCCAGTTGAGCATTGTGTTTGCGGATACCGGCCCTGGGTTTCACGTCGCAAAGATCCCACATCACCATGCGGGCGTGACCATTACCATGCTTGAGCGACCCCGAAACCACCCAGGCGTGTCGGCGCAGCTCACGACCGCGCCGGGGCAGGGTACCCGGTACCGGTTGACGTGGCAGTTGGTTCCACACCAAGAATCAGCAGCCGCCGCTGAGCCGTTGTCGGTGTCAAAGCTTATTGGTGTCGCGGATATTTTTCGGCCGCGCTGGGCGGTTTATGCGTTTTTGGTGTTTTTCGCCGACTCGTACCGCTACGACCATGAGGGCAGGTGGCCGGCGTTTATTATTGGGGCGGCGTTTTTTGCGGGTGGGCTGTGGGCGTTGACGAATACGGCGGAGTTGCGGTTGCCGCGGCGGAACGCCATTATTTTGTCGGGTTGCGTTGTGGGGTTGGTGTCTGCCGGACAGTTGGCGCATTATAGCCCGCTTATGCCGTATCATTCGCACTGGTTTTTGTCGTATGGGCTTATTTTGGTGGCCAATATGGCATTGCGGTTGCGCCCTATTACGGCGTGGGTGGTGTGGCTGAGTCTCACCGCCGCCACGTTTGTCGTTGACGACATCATGAATATTCAATTGTCCGCCTGGCCGATCAGTTTATTTGTGGGAATTACGCTCTTTGTGCCGGCAACGTTGGTTCCTTCCCAGGTGGCGTTGGCGGTGCAGTCGCTTCCAGCGTTGGAGCGGGTGCAGCGGAATGAGCATTTGGAGCTTGCCCGCGCGCTCACGCAGAAGCAGTATGTGCAGGCCATGACCGGGTGGTTGCGTTCGCTTTTGTCGCTTGTCGACGACCCGACCACCGCGGGGCTCATGCAGAAGCGGCTGCGTGACGCCATCCGGTCCCCACTGTTAGATGTTCCCGAGCTGACGGCGGCGGTGTGGCAGG
>CAJZGD010000315.1 GCA_915275065.1 uncultured Corynebacterium sp.
GGGCGGGGTCGGCAATCACCGCCCGCCGCAACCCAATCACCGTTGTGGGCATGGCCGCAATGAACTCCCCGCATTCCGACGAGTCCGCCGCGGGGGAGTCCACCTCGGCGATCGCCACCGGTGTTTGGTGTGCCCGATCCGCCACCATCCGTGCCCCCACGATTACCCCCGCAACCAAAAGTATTGCCAAGACCAGGGCGATAATAATAGGGACTTTATTGATACCTTCATTCGCATCATGCATGAAAATCAGTGTAATCTGCGGAAAAACCGGGCCCAAGGCCTTCTAGCAATATTGTGACCTTCAAGACTGCAAGGATGATGTTTGTGACTCGCATCGTGAAAAACCCCAACCCCACACTTGCCGACGTTGGTGAGCAGGCAGTCATTACCACCATTGTTGCCCACGCACCCAGCGCCCGGAACGGTGACGATGCCGCGGTCCTCGACCATGCCGCCCCGAATTCCCGCACCGTGATTACCACCGACACCCTGGTTGAAGGCCACCATTTTCGCCGCGACTGGTCCCACCCCGCCGAGATTGGGCGGAAGGCCATCACCCAAAACTTTGCCGATGTGGAAGCCATGGGGGCCAGGCCCATCGCGGCCCTGCTCGCCCTCAGCGCCTCGGGGGACACCCCGCTGGAATTCGTCGCCGACCTGGCCCGCGGCATCAACGAACGAGTCACCGACTATGATGCGGAACTCGTGGGCGGTGATGTCACCGACAATGATCGGATTACCATTGCGGTCACCGGCATCGGCCAATTGGGTGGTTCCCTCCCGCCGCTTCGGCTCGACCAGGCCCGGCCCGGCCAAACCCTCGTCGCCTCCGGGCATATTGGGTATTCCGCCGCCGGCTATGCGCTGCTGAAGAAATTCGGCCGCACGGGTGTTCCGGCCGAATTCGACCCGATGCTTCGCGCCCACTGCTCCACTATTTTGACCCCCGGCCGCGGGTTTGTGGCCCGCTCCGCTGGTGTGACGGCCATGACCGACAATTCCGACGGGCTCGTCCACGACCTGTATGTCATGGCGAAAAAATCAGCCGTCACCATCAACCTGGATTCCGCCGCCCTGGAACCGGACGATCTGCTCGTTCGGGCCGCTGACCTGGTAGGGGCCGACCCGTGGGAATTTATTCTTTCCGGTGGGGAAGACCACACGCTCATTGGCACAACGTTCAGCCCACCACCCACCGGATTCGTAGAAATTGGTACAGTGGTTCGACATAACTCCATGGGTGCCGTCACCCTCGATAGGGCAGCACCCCCCTACACCTACGGATGGGAAAGCTACTGACCGATGACTAACCAGTTCAACCAGCAAGAAGACCTGTTTTCCAGTGCGCACCAACCACTGACCACCAGCGGGGACTATTTCTCCACCCTCAACATTGACGACTCCTGGCGGCAAGTTCTCGCCCCCATCGCCCCCGACATTAATGCCATGGGGGACTTCCTCGCCGCCGAACAGGCCGCCGGCTACACCATTGCACCCCCGGAGGAAGACCGGTGGCGGGCCTTCCGCTACCCCTTCGATAAAGTCACCGTCCTCATCGTCGGCCAAGACCCATACCCCACCCCGGGCCACGCCATGGGCCTATCGTTCTCCCTCCGCCCCGAGGTGAAACCCCTGGCCAAAAGCCTGGTGAACATTTTCGCCGAACTCCAATCCGACCTTGGTGTCGACCGGCCCAGAAACGGTGACCTCAGTGCCTGGAGTGACCAGGGCGTCATGCTGCTCAACCGAGTGCTTTCTGTCCGCGCCCAAACCGGTGGGGCTGGTTCTCACCGGAAAAAAGGGTGGGAGAAAATCACCGACCATGTCATCACCTCCCTCGTGAACCGGGGCACCCCCCTCGTCGCCATCCTTTGGGGTAAAGACGCCCAATCCCTCAGCCCCCTCCTCGCCGGGCACCCCAATGTGAAACAGATAAAGTCCGTGCACCCATCCCCACTGTCCGCCAGCCGGGGCTTTTTCGGATCCCGCCCATTCACCACCGCAAACTATTACCTCGGAAAGCTGGGTGCTCCGCAAGTCAACTGGGCGTTGTAAACTACTTTTCTATGGTAAACGTTGAGTATCTAGACGGACCCGCGTTACATAGGTGGCTCACCCGGGCCGTCGCTGAACTGGTCGCCCGCCGCGCCGAAATCAACAAACTCAACGTTTTCCCCGTCCCCGACGCCGACACCGGCTCAAACATGGCCCACACCATGGAAGCCGCCCTCGCCGAGGTCAACGATCTCCCGGCATCACACCAACGCGACATCACCAAACTCACCGCGGCCATTGCCGTCGGCGCGGTGAAAGGCGCCCGCGGCAACTCCGGCATGGTGCTGAGCCAAGTCCTCCGCGGGCTCGCCCAATCCGCAGTCTCCGACCGCATCACCGGCCGCACCGTGCAACAAGCACTCACCACAGCCAATAAATTCGTCCACCACGCCATCATCGAACCCGTCGAAGGCACCGTCGTCACCGTCCTGCGGGCCGCCGCCATCGCCGCGAACCAAGCCCCCACCGACTCGCTTATCGACGTGCTCACCGCCGCCACCACCGCCGCGGCC
>CAJZGD010000316.1 GCA_915275065.1 uncultured Corynebacterium sp.
CAGCATTACCGCCGGCATCACCGCCCTACTTTGCGCTGTCGCCATGGTCCGGCGTCGACAAGCTCGCCACGAAGTGCTGCACATCACCGGTGGCACCTACGGCGCCGTCATCGTTTGCGGGGGGCTCGCGCTCACCACCGGCTGGCCCATACTCGTCCTCATACCGCTCACATGGCTGGTGCTGCGCTACACCCTCATCGGCCGCGGGCTGCTCATCGCCGCCACCATGACCATGACCGCGATGTGGCTGGCCCGCGCCCCCTGGCCTGCCGCGAATTATGCCGGCGACTCGCCGCTGCTTGCCTGCGCCTGCGCCATTGCCGTCATCACCATGTGCATCAGTCTTCGGCGTGGCTCACCCGAATATCCTCAGCCGACGACACCGAAATCGGCACCACCTCCTGGTCCTCGTTCTGCTCATCCTGAACCCGAACTTGCACCAAGCCCGCCACCTGCGGACGGACCACCGCAAACACTGCCCCTGGTGTGATACTGTTTTCCGCCAAATAACGCAGCAGCTCCGAATCTCCATCATGAATCTGCTCTACCACCACCTGCTCCCCTGGCTCGATCGAGCTCAATGATTGTTTTGGCAGCTCCGCAACATTCCCCGACTCGTCCGGGATCGGATCCCCGTGCGGGTCCCGGGTCGGATGCCCCAACTTTTCGTCCACCCGGCGTAAAAACTGGTCGGATACCGCATGCTCCAATAGATCTGCCTCATCATGCACCTCGTCCCAGGAGTAGTCCAACACCCGAACCAGAAACATTTCAATCAGTCGATGCCGGCGCACCATCGCCAACGCCACCTGCCGGCCCGCCGAGGTTAACACCACCCCCGCATACCGTTGATGCTCCACCAGGCCCCGCGCCGCCAGCCGTTTCACTGCTTCACTCGCGGTCGGGGTTTTCTGCGCTAACGCCCCCGCAATCGCGCTTAACGACGCCGGCTCACCGGTTCGTTCGACGATATCCCAAATGCATTTGAGGTAATCTTGGGTTTTCTCGGGGTAGTCCATGACATGCACAGTATCCATCCTAATGACCGGCAACCTAAATAAAACAAGCCTGCTACCACCGCGACCATGCCGCCGGCTGACAAGCTCTGCCACACCGCAAGCATCAGCCCGGTGATTCCAATGCCCACACCGGCGACCCCCGACCACAGTATGAGCCCCCTAAAATTCCGCACAAACACCTGCACCCCCGCGGCCGGCGCCACCAGAATGGCGATCGACAAGATTGAGCCCACTGCCGGAATCGCCACCACCATGCTTGCGCACAATAATCCCAGTGTGATTCCCTCCATGACCGCCAACCACCAGCGGGAATTCCGCACCGCCACCCGGAACGCTACGGGGTCAAAATAATAAAATGCCAGGCGGCGGCCGCAGGTCACCAATGCTAGTACCGCAAGCACTAAAATGGCTGCAGCCGACAGCACATCCGTGCGGGATACTGCCAAGAGCGACCCGGTGAGAAACCCCTCCACTTTGAGCGGCAGCGGTTGGAACCAGCGCAGCAGAAACACGCCCAGCGCATAGCCCACCGTCAGCACAATCCCGGCGGCGGCGGTGGGGGAAATCCCCTCCAGGCTGGCCAGGTATCGCATCAGCCACGCCAGTGGGATGCAGAATAGTGCGGCACCAACAAAAAGCCACAGGCTGAGGCTACTGCTGGACGCCCCCATGAATTGCCCAATGACCACGCCCAGCACCGCGCCCGGAAACGTGCCGTGGGAGAGCGATTCGGAGAAAAACACCCGTTTGCCCACGATCGCCAACGCGCCCACGATTCCCAGCAGCACGCCGACCGTAACCACTTCCGCAATGGGGAGGGTGAGAATGCCTACCATTTCGCTACTCCTTGGTCCGTGCCTGCTGTGGGCTTTGTTCGCTCTGCAAGCTTTGCGACACAGATTTAGCCGCTTTTGCCCCCGCCCCCGACTCCGCCTTGCGGAAAACAGTACGAACAGTAGTGCGAAGAGCATTGAACGTTATTGCTATCACAAACACCACCACCAGCGACAAACTCACCGCCGCCTGGGGGCTAATCTGGTGCCCCACATCAACATTCATCGCCACCACCCCAATGATCGCCGCAGTCAGGCCGGCAGCAACCGCGATCCCCACCATCATCGGAATGGTTCGGGCCAAGAGCCGGGCCGCCGCCCCCGGAATAATCAAATATCCGATCACTAGCAGCACCCCCACCGCGGAACTAGCCACCACCACGACGGCGGCAATTGCGGCATTAAGAGCAGCATCGACCAAAGTGACATTGGTGCGCTGTGCCACCATGAAATTCCGGTCAAAGGCCACAGCAACCTGTTTCCGCCACGTCACCAGTAATAATACGAGTGCAACAGTGCTCAACACCGCGGTCTGAATAAGCCGGGTATCCGTCACATCCAAGAGCCGGCCAAACATGAGCGCATCCAACTGGCCGGAATAGTCACCAATGGCCAAGCTCAACACCACGCCAACCCCATAAAAACTGGTGAGCACCACGGCGGTACCGGCCTCGGCAGCAGCCCGCCTGGTGACAAACGTGAGTGCGGCCGCGG
>CAJZGD010000317.1 GCA_915275065.1 uncultured Corynebacterium sp.
GCTTCCGATCTCGGCTTGATAATCACGGCGGCACCGGCGGCCAATGCCGCAAACACGCCACCCATGGGAATGGCCACCGGGAAGTTCCACGGCGGGGTCACCAACACCACCTTAAACGGCGTGAACTTCGACCGGGCCACATCCAACTGCCGGGCCGACTCGGCATAATACATGGCGAAGTCGATGGCCTCGGAAATTTCCGGATCAGACTCGCCCACGGTCTTGCCGGACTCGTGCGTCATCACATTAATCAGATCGCCCCGAGCATTAGCCAGCTCCGTAGCAATGCGGGTCAGCACCTCGGCGCGTTCCTTGCCGCTCAACTTCGCCCAAGCGGCGCTCTGCTTCTGGGCGGTGGCCACCACCTTGTCAATCTGGGCCGGGTCGGTCACCTTCGGCGACTCCACCTTACCCGGATCCTTCTGGAGCAGCTCAAGCGCCCACTTACGGTTCTGCGGCAGCGATGGGTCGGTGTCCGGCTCGCCCAAGAAATGCCCCGGCACCGTGCCAGACTGCAACCCCTTGTCCTGGGTGCGATCCTGGGTGCGCCGGGGGCCGGCGAATGTTTCCCACCGATCCCGCACCGCATTCAGGAAGTGCTGCTCCTGATCCTCCATAGGCTGGGGATCATGGGCGAAGAGAGCATGGAGGAAGTTATGCTTTTCCCCGTTTTCTTCCAGGCGACGCACCAGGTAGGAGACAGCCACATCGAAGTCTTCGGCGTGCACCACCGGGGTGTACAGAATCAACCCACCCACCACTTCGTGCACGGCCCGGGCCTGGGCGGGTGCCATGCCCTGCAGCATCTCCACATCCAATTGGTGCTGCACACCACGCAACTCCACGAGCTTGGTGGCCAAGGCCACCGTGAACAGGTTGTGCGAGGCAATGCCGATGCGCACATTGTCGGCGTGCTCCGGCTGGAAAATGTAGTCCATCAACCGGTAGTAGTTGGCGTCCACATCCTCCTTGCTCAAATACGGGGCCTGGGCCCAATCATGCAACTGTGCCTCAACCCGCTCCATGGACAGGTTAGCGCCCTTCACCAGGCGAATCTTAATCTTGGCGCCGCCCTTAGCCCGGCGCTCCTTGGCGAACTTGGCCAACTCCACCAGGGCGTCGAACGTGTCCGGCAGGTAGGCCTGCAACACAATGCCAGCCTCTAGCGGCATGAATTCTTCCTCGCTGAGCAGATCCTTGAACAGGTCGATGGTCAGCCACAGATCCTTGTACTCCTCCATGTCCATGTTGATGAAGGCGTGGGGGCTGCGCTTCATCGCCTCCCGGTATAGGGGCCGCAGCCTATCCTTCAGGCGCTCAATATTGCCCTGAACATCCCACGGGTTCAGCTGGGCGCACACGGAAGAAGCCTTGATGGAGGCATAGGTGACCAGCGGGTTTTGCAGCATTTGCCGGGTGCGCTCCAGGCGGGACTTTGCCTCGGCTTCACCCAAGACAGCCTCGCCAAGCAGGTTGAGGTTGAGCTGATAGCCCTGCTCCTTGGCCTCGGTAAGTTTCGCGTTGAGCGCCTTGCCTTCGGCGTCAAGCACCAGGTGGCTCACCATTTGGCGAAGTCGCTTCCGTGCCAAGGGCATGACGAGCGAGGGGAAGACGGGCGCGGCAACGGCGCCCACGCTCACCAAACCCTTGTCTACGGCGCCAATAAAGCTGGGGATGGCGGTTTTGAATGGATTTGCCAGGCTGGAGAGCTCGTGGGCTGCCACCTTATTGTCGGCAGGCCGGGCGACCCGGTCCACGAAACCCATGGTGAATCGGATACCATCATCGTCACGCACCAGGGCGGCCAGCTGCTCCGTGGAGGCGGCTTCCTTCTTGGATGCGGCATTGTTGGTCAAAGCCAACCATTCCTTGGCCCGAATGACGGCGGCTTCGGCGGCCTTGTCGAGGTCGGAGGAATTGGGCAACGGGGTGTATGCGTCGGTCATGAAAACTCCAATTAATAAGGAATGAGAATATTTACTTATGGGGAAGGCTGTGGGGTGGGACTGCCCCGTTTAGGGGGCAGTAAAACCACAACAATTAAGGATTATAAGAGGGAATTGACTGTCGCCGAAAGGGGTCAGCTGAAGTTCGTTAAAGTTCCGCTTGATTGATGCGTCGGGGCAGGACCAAGGGTCGAGCTTGCGCCAATTCCTCTACGATTCGAATGACCTGATTGGAATAGCCGAATTCATTGTCGTACCACACATAGAGCACAAGATGGTTGCCATTGGCAATGGTGGCCAAACCGTCGATAATCCCAGCGTGCGTGGTGCCTACGAAGTCGGTGGAGACCACTTCTGGCGAATGAATATAGGCAATTTGCTGCCGAAGATCCGAATACAGGGCCACCCGGTCCATGAGATCATTGACCTCTTCACGGGTGACTTCCTTATCGAGCGTGAGGTTCAAGACTGCCATGGACACATCGGGCGTGGGCACCCGAATGGCGTTGCCGGTAAGCTTTCCGGCCAGTTCGGGCAGCGCCTTGGCGACCGCTTTAGCAGCCCCGGTTTCGGTGAGCACCATGTTTAAACCGGCG
>CAJZGD010000318.1 GCA_915275065.1 uncultured Corynebacterium sp.
GGTGGCGCGGGCCCGCGCGGTAGGCGCCCTGGTGGTGTTGGACGCTTGCCAGTCCGTGCCGCACATGCCGGTGGATTTCCACGCCCTGGATGTGGACTTCGCGGCGTTCTCCGGCCATAAAATGTGCGGTCCTACCGGGGTGGGGGTGCTCTACGGCAAGGCGGAGCGGCTGGCGCAACTGCCCCCGTTTTTGACCGGTGGCTCCATGATCGAAATCGTGACAATGGACAAAAGCACCTTCGCGCCCCCACCGCAACGATTTGAGGCCGGCACCCAAATGACCAGCCAGGTTGTGGGCTTGGGCGCGGCGGTCGGGTTCCTCCGGGAAATCGGCATGGCGAACATTGCCGAACACGAGCACCGGCTGACCGCCTACGCGTTGGAAAAACTCCAGGAAATTCCCGGAGTGACGATCGTGGGCCCCACGACCACAGACGCGCGGGGCGCCGCCATTAGCTTCCTTGTCGACGGCCTCCACCCGCACGACCTCGGCCAGGTCCTCGACGACCACGGCGTGAGCATCCGGGTGGGGCACCATTGTGCCTGGCCCATCCACCGGAGTCTAGGGGTACAATCCACCGCCCGCGCATCGTTCTACTTCTACAACACTTTCCCGGAAGTGGATGCGTTAGCGTCGGCAGTGCGGGCTGCCCGGGAATTTTTCGGAGTGAATTAGGATTGGTCTGAACGTGAACCTTGAATCCATGTACCAGGAAGTCATCCTGGACCACTACAAGAACCCCACGCACGCAGGGCTGAAGGCTCCATTTGATGCCGAAGTGCACCATGTGAACCCTTCCTGCGGCGACGAACTCACCCTCCGGGTGAAGCTTTCCGACGATAAACAGACCGTGGTTGATGTGTCCTATGATGCTACCGGCTGTTCCATCTCCCAGGCGTCCGTGTCCGTGATGGCGGAAGAAATCGTCGGCAAGCCTCTGCCGGAAGCGCTGGACAAGCTGGCGGAATTTGAAAAAATGATCACCTCCCGCGGCCACTACGCGGGTGACGACGAAATAATCGGGGACGGCATCGCCTTCAGCGGGGTGTCGCAATACCCGGCACGTGTGAAATGCGCCCTGCTGGGCTGGAAAGCATTCCAGGCAGCGGCGGCGGAATCAATGGAGGAACAGGAATGACAGAGGAAAACGGCATCCCAACCCGCACCGATTTGGCGGACATTCCGGAACAAACCCCGGAAGACGAGCGGAAGCGAGACGAAGTTGAAGAGTGCATGCGGGGCGTTATCGACCCCGAATTAGGCATCAACGTTGTAGACCTGGGGTTGGTTTACAACATTTGGATCGAAAACGGCGTGGATGCGCACATTGAGATGACCCTGACCAGCGCCGCCTGCCCGCTCACCGACGAGCTGGAAGAACAAGTACAGCACGAAGTGTCGCGCAGTGGCGTGGTAGAAAACGTCGTACTGGACTGGGTGTGGATGCCCCCGTGGGGGCCGAACAAGATCACCGAGGAAGGGCGGGACCAATTACGCGCCCTCGGCTTCAACGTCTAGTCCCGGAAGGAAGCCGCGTACCCTTCACCCCGCAGATATGCTAAATATCTGCGGATTCCTTTTATCGTGACCGGGTTGAGGTTGTACCGCAATGGGTCCCCGGGAAACCTGCGTAGTCCCGGAACTCGGGTTGTCGGGTCGAATTCGATCCGACCGTTTTTGGGTGGTTTGCTGGGGTCGTCATCATTCTGGCCATTATGCACCGCGCATAGTGGTGCATAATTCGACAGGAGGGTGGGCCCGCCCAGAGCCGCGGCCTGCACATGGTGGGCCTGGCAGGTTTTTGCCGGACGGTCACATCCGGGATAGGCGCAAATGGGGTGCTCCAGGGAACCAACGAAACGCTGATGCTGGTTGAAGAAGCGCTGCACCCCATAGGTACCAATGTGCTCGTAGTCGCCCCCGGTGCTTAGTGCGTAGGCGACCGCATAGCCGTATGGTTGCAGCTCCTGGTTGACGAGGTCTTTGACGTCGACAAGCGTGCCCGTGGTGGTCATGACCTTGCCGTCAGCATGGTAACGCAGGGTGGGATCCAACACGATCACATAGCAGTTACGGTAGGGGAGGAACGGGTCGGTGGTTTTCCCGGAAGGGTGGAGGACTTTCCGCACCAGGGCGTGGAACATTGCTTCCGAGAACTTCATGTTGTCGGTACGCAGCGCATTGGCGGTGGCTACCAGCTCGGTTTCTACCGCAGCCACCAGTTCGGCAGGGCCGGCACCTTGGAAGTAAAGGTGATTGTTTGCGTCTGCGGTCTTATTGAAGGCAAGCCGGGGATGGTTCCGGTGCGCGGTAAGGCTCGCCACGGTTTGCTTCACGTGCTGCTCCAGCTCGTGGGGGAGTACCTTGGCGGCCTGCTCGCAGAAATCATCCACGAGTTTCACCCGGTCCGTGTCGGTGCCGGTCAGTTTGTTCAGCCCGGAAGCAATGATGTCGATCTCGTCGTAGCTGAGGCGGCGGCTGGTAAGCTTCGTGAGCAGCGACCTGCCAAGCACCTTCACAACCCAAAGCATGCGGCGGGCC
>CAJZGD010000319.1 GCA_915275065.1 uncultured Corynebacterium sp.
TCTACGGCTCCGACGCCGACGTCATGTTCGTCTGCGAACCCGCCGAAGGCGTCTCCGACACTGACGCGGTCCGCTGGTCCATTGGAATATGTGATCGAATGCGGAAACGGCTAGCGAAACCCTCCGGCGACCCGCCCCTCGACGTCGACCTGGGACTCCGCCCCGAAGGCCGATCCGGCCCAGTCGTGCGCACCCTGGAATCCTACCGCCGCTACTACCAGCAATGGGGAGAAACCTGGGAAATCCAAGCCCTCCTCCGTGCCGTATGGATCGCCGGCTCCCAACAACTCGGGGAACGATTCATCACCATGATCGACCACTTCCGCTACCCCGACGGCGGGGTGGAGGAGAAAACCATCCGGGAAGTCCGCCGAATGAAAGCCCGGGTCGATAACGAACGCCTGCCCCGTGGCGCTGACCGCAACACCCACACCAAACTCGGCCGGGGTGCCCTCACTGATATCGAATGGACCACCCAGCTCCTCATCCTCATGCACGCCGACGCCATCCCCGAACTCCGAACCCCCGCCACACTCACCGCACTACAGGTGGTGGCGGAGCACAAACTCGTAGACCCGGAAAAGGCCCAAACGCTCATCGATGCCTGGATCATGGCCACCCTGGCCCGCAACGCAATAGTGCTAGTGCGGGGCAAACGAGTTGACCAACTCCCACAACCCGGGCCGCAACTCGCGCAGGTGGCGGGCGCGGCCGGCTGGAACCCGGAGGATTCCCAAGAGTTTCTGGAACATTATCTTCGGGTGACGCGCCGGGCCCGGAAGGTGGTGGATGAAGTGTTTTGGGGTGAGGTTATTTCCGAGCACGACGATTATTAAAGCGTCGATAAGCTGGGCGTACGATATGTTGTTGGCGTCGTAATGCTATTGGATGAGGGTGATATAAACCGGGAGATTATTGCCTTCGGGGGAGAATGTGGTCAATCAATTGGTTGAGGTTAGGTATACCTTGCCTTATGTGGGTTTGGTGCGCTAATAATTACTAAAGTTCACTTAAAAACCCAAGGAGAATTGCATGACCGTTATCACCCCAACTGTGGCCCTGGAACCCCTGTCCGTCGCGCTGAAGGATTCGACCCGGGAAGCGCACGACCGTGCCGAGCACTCCACCTTTATGTCTGACCTTATGGAAGGCAAACTCACCGCCGACGCGTTTATCGCGCTGCAGCAGCAGTCCTGGCTCATGTACTCCGCCCTGGAGGAGGCCGTGGCCCGGGTGCGGGAAACCGGGTACGCTGCCGACCTGCTCGACCCGGTCCTAGACCGTACTGCCTCGCTGTCGGTCGACCTAGAGCGACTCACCGGCCCCGAATGGCGCGACAAGATTGTGGCCTTGCCTGCCACCAGCGACTATGTTGCCCGCCTCAATGACATTCGGGATACCGCCGATGGGGTGCGGCTCATCGCCCACCACTATGTTCGCTACCTTGGGGATCTTTCCGGCGGCCAGGTCATTGCCCGGATGGTGCAGCGGCATTATGGGGTGGATCCGCAGGCATTGAGCTTCTACCGCTTTGCCGGCGTCGAAAAGCTGAAGCCTTATAAGGATGCGTACCGGGCGAAGCTCGACTCGTTGCAGCTTGACGACGCCCAACGGTCGCGGCTGCTCACCGAGGCCGGCGAGGCGTTCATCTTCAACCACAACATGTTCACCGATTTGGGGGAGTAGTAAAACTCTAAACGGTAACTGGGGGTAGGATAAGAAAACACCGCAATCCACCTGTTTTGAGGGAAAGGTATTTCTTATGTTCCCCCCGCATTCCGCTTCTGACAATGATAACGAGAACGGCCCGGGCGTGAGCCTGGTGGAGATTGAGCCCGGCGTGGCGGTCGTGATGGGGGATCGGCCGCTGGAAGCTCTGGGCCTGCCTGCGGAATTTGACTGCGAAGTCAGTCCATTTCAACTCATGCCGCCTGGGGATATCCAGAATCTGGCGGATAAAATTTCCTTGGCTACTGGCGGTCTGAACCTGGCGGCGCAGGGTGTGCATGGGGTGGTTTCCGCCCGAGGGCTGGTGCGGCTTGCCCCCGAAACTATGAAGGCCATGAAGTCTGGGTTGCAGCCGCTCACGTCCGGGGGTAAAAACCTGGGGGTCTTGGTAGGCAAGGGCGGAAAATTCGCCCGCCAGATTCGCTGGGTGCCCGCTACCGGGGCCGCTGCCACCAATGTCCTTGCCGCGTTGGGGTCCGCCGCGGTAACACTGGTGCTGCAATCGCAGTTGGCGTCTGTTTCGAAAAAGCTTGATAAAAACCTAAAGGAAACTCAGAGCATAGCCCATACGATTTACGGAGATCGCTGGTATGACCTCATGGGATTGTATAAGAACGCCATGCGGGCGTTTCGAGAGGCACAAGAATTAGGGGTCGTCAACCAGCACACCTTCAGTTTGATTGCTGCCGACCTGTCGAATTTGGAGGGCAAACGGGGATCGTTCCGGGATAACCTCCGGCGGCATGTTGCTGCCCTCAACACCGATCAGAAACAGCAGCTCGACTATATTCGGG
>CAJZGD010000320.1 GCA_915275065.1 uncultured Corynebacterium sp.
CCAGCCTGTCTCAGCCTCTAGCAGTTGTGGTGACGGGTGATCGGGCGGAGTGATTTCCGCGTGGGTACTTCAAAAACATTAACTGATTGCTCTAATCTATAAACTGCTATCTGTCTCCTACTTTCAAAGGAAGAAATAAGTATTATGTTAAAGGGTTTCCGGGATTTTATTCTTCGCGGTAACGTGATCGAACTGGCAGTGGCCGTGGTCATTGGTTCGGCGTTCACGAACATCGTCACTGCCTTCACCAATAAGATCATCAACCCGCTCATTGCCTCGCTGGGCAGCACCGAAGTGAAGGGGCTGGGTTTCCAAATCCGTCCGGGTGTTGCAGAGACCTTTGTGGACTTTGGTGCGGTGATTACCGCAGCGATCAACTTCCTGATGGTGGCCGCAGTGGTGTACTTCGTGCTCATCGTGCCGATGAACAAGCTCAGCTCTCTGATGTCCTCCAAGGAGAAGAAAGAAGCGGCCGAAACCGCCCCCGCGGCAGATGTGGTGCTGCTCACCGAAATTCGTGACCTATTGAAGGCACAGCGGTAAATTTCCCAGTTTCTGTAGCAAAACCGGCTGGTTTTCAGGCAAGAGTTCTCGTACCAAAACCAGCCGGTTTTTTCTGCCTACATTCCCGGCAAGGGTTAGTAGTGGGGTGGTTGTTGTTCCCGGTAGAACTCCAGGCTGCCCTGTTCCGCACCGGAGCCAATGGGACCAAAGTCGTCTTCGAAAATGACCATGCGGTCTTCGTCCCCTGCCTCACGCTGGCTGCCACGGTCAGCGGTGCGGTCGTAGTCCACGGCGTCGGAAAGCCGCACGGCACGTCGTCGGTTTCGCATATGAGTAGCTTTCGCCGCCTTAACTCATGACCACACGTCGCAGCTGATCAACCAGGTGGTGGACCAGGGGGGTGAGGGTGGCCATGCCGTCACGAATAGCCAGCCGGGAACCCGCCATATTCACCACCACTGTGGAGCCCGATACCCCAGACAAGCCCCGGGACACCGCCGCGTCGACGGCACCGCAGTGCAAGCCAGAACTTCGTAATGCCTGCACCACGCCAGGAACCGCCTGGTCGAGGAGTTCCCGGGTGGCCTCGGGGGTTTTATCGCGCGGGCCCACACCTGTTCCGCCTACGGTAAGCACCAGGTCGGCACCGCCAATAACGCCCATTTCAATCGCCTTGCGGATTTGGGATCGTTTTGACCGAACCTCCACCACGGCATCCACCACGAAACCGCCCTCGCTTAAAAGCTCGGCCACTAACCGGTCGGTGTCCGGGCCGGAGTCTAATTTGTGGTCCCCCACGAGCACAACCAGGGCCCGGCGGGGGGCGACGCGTTTCCCTTCAGCCCGGGCTTGCTCCACGGCCTCCTCGGCGCGGAAAAACGCCTCATCGGGTTCACCAATGCCATCGAGTCGAGTGGCAGAATCGGGGTCGGTAACATCAGCAACTTCGACGTCGGTAACATCCGTCTCACCAGGGGCGGCGTCACTATCGGTGAGCATGTCCGGTTCGGCGAACACATCGCGGGGGTCCATGGTGGTTATTCCTCTCGTTATTTATCCTGTTATTAACTAGGAATTTACTCGTTCGGCAGCGTTACCTCTACCTCTCGGGGATTTTCGCCCTTTTCATCAACAACTTTTAGCTTAATTTTCGCACCAAAGTCACTGCTCCGCACCGCCGCAATCAAACCGTTAGCATTCTTAATAACTCGGTCATTGATGGCGACAACAACCTCGCCCTTCTTCAGGCCAGCCTTGTCGCCGGGGCCGTCCTTGGACACCTCGGCGATTTTCGCCCCGGATTCGCGGAATCGTTGATCCAACGACACCCCGATGAGCGGATAGCTGGCCTTACCATCCTTAATGAGCTG
Source organism: uncultured Corynebacterium sp. (assembly GCA_915275065.1). Lineage (GTDB taxonomy): Bacteria > Actinomycetota > Actinomycetes > Mycobacteriales > Mycobacteriaceae > Corynebacterium. The sequence continues at coordinate 1,875 of CAJZGD010000320.1, forward strand.
GTCGGCGGTGCGGCGGGCAAAGTTCGCGGGAATAGCAAAGCCCAGGCCGATGGAACCGGCTTCCTCGGAACCACTGGAGGTGGTGGAGGCAATCACGGAGTTCATGCCAATGAGCTCACCATTCATATTGACCAGGGGGCCGCCGGAGTTACCGGGGTTAATGGCGGCGTCGGTTTGGATGGCGTCGATAATGGTGGCTTCCCCGCCTTCGCCGGCACGCACGGGCCGGTTCAGGGCGGACACAATGCCGGTGGTGACGGTCTGTTCCAACCCCAGCGGCGCACCTATAGCCACCACGTTTTGGCCCACCGCCAGGTCATCGGAATTACCAATGGTAATGGTGGGCATGTTACTCACATCCTCCACCTTGATGACGGCCACATCGGTGTTACTGTCGCCGGCAACGAACTTAGCCCGGTGGGTGCTGCCGTCTTGAAGCGTCACGGTCATTTCGGCGCGACCATCTGCCGCCCCCTCAACCACGTGGTTATTCGTCAGCACATAGCCGTCCTGCGAAATGATGGATCCAGAACCAGAGACAGCATTATCCTCGGTGAGCAGGCGAATACTCACCACGGCAGGTTGCACCGCCTCGGCAACAGCCTGCACGGTACCGGCTTCGGCCTGGGGCCTGCCGCGGCCGG